>JAZABE010000035.1:0-7195 GCA_036137535.1 Planctomycetota bacterium
CCTCTCCATCACGAAAGACCCCCTCACCCCATCGATTAAAACTCAAGTCAAGATGCAGGAAATGGATTCCTCGGGCAACTCCATCGGTGAAGCGACTATCTTTGAAATCGCTGGGCATAACATTTACGTAGATTTCTGGCTGGTCAAATTTGAAGACCGGTACATTGAACAAAATGATCTCTTACGATCTACGACACTCTGCATGTTTAAAAGCATCTACGGTGAGAATCAGGCACCCTCCGAAGCAACGCCGATTGAAAAGCCCTGGGTCCGTCCCAAGGCTTATGGAGGAAACTCTAAAATCAATGAATTTGAGCAACAAATCTGGGACGATTTCTGGACAATCGCCAACGACAGTTCTAAATCCAAAGAACTCGGAATCCGGGCTAGTCATGGACAAGCCGTCTACCTCAAGGCAGAAGTTGGAAAAACGTATCTGATTGAACTCAGGGCTTCTGATGGCCTTTCATTCAAACCTTTTACCGGCCTGCCCCCCGGACCTCGAACTTAAACTAACCATGATTGGAAAAATCGGAATCATTGATTACCAAATGGGTAATCTTCGCAGTGTCCAAAAAGCATTTGAAAAAAACGGCGCCCAAGCCGAAATTTTTTCAGACCCTAACCGATTCCAAGAATACGAAAAAATCGTGTTGCCCGGGGTGGGGGCTTTCCGGGATGCAATTGCAGAAATCGACAAGAGAAAACTGCGGCAACCGATTATCGACTGGATTGCTCGGGACAAACCGTTCTTGGGAATTTGCTTGGGGTTACAACTCCTTTTTGAACAAAGCCATGAAGATGGTCACTACGCTGGACTGGGAATTCTCCAGGGAGAGGTCGTTCGGTTCGAGTCCAACCCCGTTCTAAAAATTCCTCACATGGGATGGAACGCTGTGACAAGGACTTCTTCCTTTCGACAGTATGGATCGATTCGCGACGATTCTCATTTTTATTTTGTCCACTCGTATTACGTCAAACCCACCGATACCCGAGTGGTGGCGTTGACGGCAAAGCACGGAATCGAATTTTGTGCCGCAGTGAAAACCGGAAACCTGTTCGCCACGCAATTTCATCCTGAAAAGAGCCAAACCGCTGGGCTAAACCTGTTGAAGCAGTTCGCCGAATACCCACCTGGTTCGACGCCCTCTGTGTGCTCTTAGGCTTCAAAAACCCCAGTTAACGATCACGAGTCTTTGATTTCACCCCGGCAACCAAGACCCCCTTGGTCGAAGGAGGCGATTTCAAATCACTGTACAGAGCATCGGCAAAACCACACTCATAGAGAATCTCCGTCAGAGCCTTCCGAGACCATCCCTGTCCTTGGGGAGTCCGTAATTCTGCCAGGATCGCGTTGATTCGATGGGAAAGCATCGCTTCGCTGCTCTCACAAAATTCATCCACAACCACGACTTCACCTTCCGGGTGCAATAAATCGCAAACGTTTCGGAATAGTTTTTCCAGTCCGGTCTGGTCAAATCGACACATGCGATTGGTAATCAACACCAGATCCGCTTTGAAATTTGACCGAAATACCGTTGGATCCGCATCCACAAACTGAAAACGGGAATCCACGCCAATACTGACCGTTGTCTTTTTAGCAGCTGCCAGGTTATGACCTTGATCAACCAGGCAGACTTTCATTTGAGGATCATGATAAGCCATGGCCGATGAAAACACCCCCGAACCACAAGCCAATTCAACCACTCTTAGACCTGAACGCCCTTGACCAATATTCAATATTTCAATCAGCTCGAGGGCATTGGGAGTTTCCATCCACTCAAAGGCTAGGGATTCAACACCAAAATCCGTTTCGTCGACCGAAGCATTGGCAACCTCGATCCGATTCCCGTAACGAACCCAATCTTCCAATTGGCACCAATACCGATCACCCAAATCACCGAGTTCTGCCGGCAGCATCTTTCCGAGAACCGATAAGGCATAATCCTGTCCATATTTCTCGATAAACCCCGTCTCAGCCAATTGGTCCATGAGGAGTCCGGTTGGCCGTTCCGCCAAATTCAAGGCAGCAGCAATCTGGGGACCCGTTTTTTGTCCTTCCTGCAATTGCTTAAATATACCGAGTTTTCTTGCCAGCCGGTAAGTCTGAATCATCGCATTGGCCTGGGCCAACCGTTGATAGGTCTCAATCGTTTTTTGCTGTGATGTTGTCATATTTGGCTCGGCGGTTCACCCCTTTCATCCGGGATGATTTTGAAACTTTCATGATCCCCCAGTGTGGCATGCTGAGGGCAACTGGCCAAGCGGACGACAGCTTCAGGTTTACGAGATGACTTTAACGTCCCTTTTTAAAGTGGAGTCACTCGGGTCCGCGCAACCCTGCCTTGATAGGCAAAGGGAACCACATAATCTCCGACCGGCGTCAAAGGATCTCGCCCCACCGTTTGCCCCTCGTTGGGATCGGCAACAATGAGTGTCGGAGACTTTCCCGTGGCGATCACTTGCTGATTTATCCGCAACTCCATTCGGCCTTGTTTTGAAAGCAACGCCTCCACATTGAACCTCGATTCCGGGCAGTCGACTTCCGAAACAATGGTGTGAAGTTTTTTTTTCGACCGGATCGAAAACTGAAGTTTTTTTTTCTTAATATAAATCGAAAATCCGTAAACATTACCGCCGTGGCTCAGTAAAACACCGTCCGGAAAAAGCCGATCGGGCTCCACTGTTAATTCCACCTTTAGGCCTCGGTTGGCAATCGAGGCATTGGAATTCAACCGTTTACGATGAAAAGGCGAATCGGTCGGTATTGAAATCAAAGGCGACGCCTTTCCGGGCAGGGACCGAGCCAGTCTTTCCTTAACTGTTTGCAGACTGGGATCCTGGGCACGGTTCTCAAATTCGTTCGGGTCGACCCGATGATCATACAGTTCTTCAAAGCCATTCCCGTAACGAATGAAGCGATACCGGTGATAAACCAATGCATGCGAAGGTTTTTTTTCACCCCAGAATTGAAACGACGTCAAAACCGGACTAGACCGAATTTTAGCGGGGTCATTGAGCTGGCCCAGCAGGCTCTCTCCATCACACTGAGAAGGAATCGGCAAATCAGCCAAGTCGCAAAGCGTTGGATACAAATCCGTTAAACTGACCGGCTGGTGGCAGCGAGACCCCCTACTGGAAAGACCGGGTGCATCGATAAACAAAGGGACTCGAGTCGTTTGATTCCAAAGCGCGAATTTTTCCCAGTTTTCTTTTTCTCCAAGATGAAATCCATGGTCAGACCACAACACAATAATCGTATTGTCTTTTAAGCCCGAGTGATCCAGAGCATTTATCAGTCGACCGAGTTGGTGGTCAACATAACTCACACTCGCCAGATAGCCTCTCAACAGAGGTTTCCATTGCTGATTTTCGGTGACCCATTGGTGCCAGCCTTGGCGACCATGAGAATGCGCATCGTCGAGGTCACCTTTTTGATGGTGGGGTAGCTGAATACTTTCCAGGGGATACAAGTCGTACCATTTTCGGGAAACCTCCCAAGGGATGTGGGGACGAAAAAGGCCAACCGCTAAAAACAAGGGTTGGTTCAAGGGTTTCTTTATTTGTTCAATTGCCCAATCCACGACCAGTTGGTCACCGTAATCTTCATCGCTTTTTAGTAAAGGTGCCGCTCCAAACAATTGCGATGCCCCCAACGGACGCCCGGGCCCAATCCCTTTCACTGCATCCGGTACCAGTCTCGGTCGAGGCCAATCCCCGGAAATTGGATCCAGTGGATCCCCTCGATAATCATCCCACGCATCGGGATCATTTTGGGAATCGCCAGGCGTCCACTGCAGCGTATGAAACAGCTTCCCACCCCCTACAGCGCGGTAGCCATGGTTTCGGAAATGCTGCGATAGGACCAGTGCCTTCTCGAGTCTTTGTGACTCATGCCGCCAACGGGGACCGTGGGCCCCAAAAGCATTCCGGTAAATCCCCGAATGGATGGGATGGACCCCAGTCATGACCGCCACGCGCGACGGATGACAAGCCGGCGCTGCACAATGGGCATTGGTAAAATTAACCGACCGGCGGGCAAGTTTCTCAAAGTGAGGCGTTTTTATCCCCGGGTGATTTGCCAGTGGAGAAATATAATCATTCAGGTCATCAACGGCGATAAACAAAACATTAGGTTTTTCATGCCCTTCACACGGCAAAATCGAGCTCACGAACGCTACCAGCATTCCAACACTCGTCAACACTGATCGTTCTCTGCAGTTCATATCGTTGAGCTCAATTCGCAGGGGGGACCGAGTTCACCTCCCATTATCTCCAGAACGCAGGGCAGTGCTCCATCGATCGCAATCTTTAACCGCTTTTTTAATTACAAGTTAACCCCAAAACGCCAATCGCCGTAATGAGAATTGTCAGGCTCTAAACGGAGCGATGCTGGACGAGACTATTCTTCTTTTTCATAGCTTACCCAAGGAAAACCATCCGATTTTTCTTGGATTTGATAGGTCAGAAACCTTGCGATCAAGGTACCTGCTTTGATTTTATTGTCAGGGTTCAGCAGTCCAGCACCATGACTCTTGTCGTAATCTCCAAGCCAGATGCTATTTTTTTTGGCCCTTTCTTCCGGATCCGCGATCTTGTCATACTTGGGCCGAGTTCGACTCAGGGTGGAGTGGATCGATTTGCCATCTCGGTAGCTTTTTTCCTCACCTTTGCCAATCGCGATCAGGGTGGGAATTGGCGACATTCCTCTACCCGAAAACAGTGGCTCTTTCAGCAAACCGGTAATTGAAATCCCTTTAATTGATTTCCGGGGTGACAACAAAACAACCCCTTTGACAAACTGGCCCTGCTTCTTTCCCCCATCCGGCGGGTACGACCAATCTTCAACCGTCCAACTCAATGCATTGATTCCGACATAGCCGGTAGCCAGCACGCACAACATGTCAATATTGGCCTGCCCTTGATTGTTAACCTCATCTCGCAAATATCGAAAACACGCGTCGATATCATTGTTAAAGGTTGCAAAGTCTGATTTTTGAAACTTGGAAAAATCAATTGAACGATTGGTGACAGTTTTGGTGCTTTCACCGTGGCCTCGTAAATCGGGGACCACCACGGCGCAACCGAAATATTTTTGCAGATAGCGGGCAAATGCGGAAAATTGCTGCCGATTGCCACCATGGTCATGCAACATAATCACTGGCATGGATTCCTTTCCCTTGGTCCCCGCAAAAAAATCACAAACCAGGTTGACACTGTCCTTGGTTTTGAGGACAACCTTCTGAACCTTAGGGGGGCCTTTCTTTTTTTCATCCTGGCTCGCCACTGTTCTTGCCTGGAAACCTAAAAAGGCTCCCAAAGTGATTATCAACGTCGCGAGGCGGGTATTCATGGTTTGTTCCTTGGTTCAGACATTTGCGGCCAATTTCATCCTAAGGTCAAATTCAATCTAGGTCAACGAATTCTGTTTAAGTCCTTTCTTTCCAGTGGTTTACGAACCGTTCCGGATTTTGGTCGTCTTCAGAGACCTTTGAGTACCTTTGCCGCCGAAATGCGTTAATATCACAGTGTTTTTTACGACGCCCAAGGCTGATAAACCTTGAGTTAAATCGAAAATTCGACGAAAATAAAAGCAGGTCTTCATCTTTGCCAATCCAAGTTGGCGCGGCACCGGGCCGACCAGCCGTGGACAGATCAAGACTGGACTCAACGATCCTGGATGGACGAAGGAACTCCGAATGCAAATGATTCGCTCCATAAAACGATGGTGGCAGGTTAACTCCGGAAAACAGGAAACTCCTTTCGATGGCGACGCTCCTTTTTGGGTGGTTAGCCTTTTGTTTCACTTGGGACTATTACTTGCCCTGACATTTGTCGTTCTGCCTTCCAATCATCTGATGAAGGATCTTTTGATTTTTTCGGACCCCGAAGAAGAGGCGGAAGACGACCTCTCAGTCGCCGAGGAATTCCATTTCAGTGAAGAATTCAAAGACGAAATTGGTGCCCGAAGCGAAAACGGTGAAGACATGGCTTTGTCTCAGGACATCGTCGTCGCTCAGGATTCGATCGTCAAAATGCCGCTGGAAACGGTCGAAAGCGAAAATGCAGAATTCATGCAAAACGACGTCTTCGATGACCCCAAGGCCTTTGAACTTGAAAACGTTCCAGTAAAAGGTTTTGTTGGCGAATCCTCTACTGGAGCCGAGGGCGCGATTGACCGCATTACCCAGGAGATCCTCCTTCAAATCCAGGAACGAAAAACTCTCGTGGTGTGGGTATTTGACCAATCGGCGAGCCTGATTGAACAGCGAGCTGCGATCAAGGAAAGGATTGCCAGGGTCTACGAAGAACTGGGTGTCATTGAGGCTTCCGGTGACGAGGCGTTTCAAAAAGAACAGCCGTTGCTCACGGCGGTATATTCATTTGGAAACAAAGTCAATCCTTTACTGAATCCCACGGACAGCAAAGCAGAAATCACCGAATCCATTGATAAAGTCGAGAGAGATGACACGGGCATCGAACGCGTTTTCACCGCAATTTACACAATCGTCAAACGGTTCGAAGGTTATCGAAAAATCCGGTCCACCACCAAACAACCGGAACGCAATGTGATGATCGTTGTCATCACGGACGAAGCGGGAGATGACGTTGACGGACTCGATGCGACGATCAAAGTGTGTCGAGCCAAAAAGATCCCGGTCTACGTGATCGGCGTGCCAGCGCCTTTTGGGCGAAAAGAGACACCCGTAAAGTGGGTCGATCCCGACCCGAAGTACGACCAAACCCCACAGTGGACAACCGTGAACCAGGGGCCTGAGTCTTTGATGCCTGAACGAATCAAACTCTATTTTGCGGGTGAACGGGAAGACGCAATTCCAGTTGATTCTGGCTTTGGTCCTTTTGGACTCACCCGGGTTTGTTACGAAACGGGTGGCATCTATTTCGCAGTTCATCCCAATCGCAATTTTGATGGTCGGTTGAAACGCAGGCAGGTCGATGCCTACACTTCTCACCTGACCCATTTCTTTGACTCCAGCGTGATGCGGAAGTACAAGCCCGACTACACGTCACTGGAAGTTTACTGGAAACAGGTCAACGGAAACGCTACCCGACGAGCGCTAGTCCAGGCAGCCCAGGCTTCTTGGATCAGCCAAATGAAAGAACCCCAATTAAGATTTGACCAAAAAGATGAAGCCGGCTTCGTCAATGCGATCAACCTTGCTCAACGGACCGC
>JAZABE010000036.1:0-1453 GCA_036137535.1 Planctomycetota bacterium
CAGGTTAAGACGGTTGTTCGGGCGCAGGGAGGCCAGTTTATTCGGTAAAACGGCTCAGACTTGAGGGGCGAATACAAGCTGCACGCGACTCGGTTAAAATGATATGGTCCCGTTGGCCAAAACCCAAACCATGATCTTTCGCCAAATTCATTTCGCTGTAGTTTCTGTCTGGTTGTTTTCTGCCATGGGCAGCGCATGTTATTTTAGCCCACTCTTGGGGCAGGATGCGGTTCAGCAAGAGGAGGAATCGGTTGAATTATCCAAGCTTGATACTTTTCTTAAAAACAAAGATGGGCGATTAATTCAGTATTTCAAAATCACATTTGAAGAATTTGAAAAAGTTTACAACGCGTTGAAAGCCTCAAAGGGAGGCGACGGGATCCCAACCTACTCTATTCGTTCTGCGGAAGTTACTGCAAAAATCCGAGATCAATGGGCTGACCTCACGATTGCCTTGTTGGTGGAACCTAAAACGGCGGACGAGATGAGTGTACCCGTGGGATTCGGTAATGGCGTTTTTCCGGTAAACGGTTTCAACAAACCGTTGTTCAGGGAAAATCGTGAATTTTATTTGCGTCTAAAAGGGGAAATAGGTAAACCGGTTCAATTCGTCCTCAAGGCTCGACAGAATGTCAAAACAATTCGGGGGCGAAAGACACTGGAGCTAGACCTTCCTTCGGCCACTTTCACCAAGGTTCTGGTTCACGAGGTCGAATCGAACCAAGTGTTTTCGGCGTCTCAAGATTCGATTTCAAAACAAGTTGATCCTTGGTTTCAAAACGGAAGTTCCTTTGAGTTTTCAGGGCTGAAAGAGAAAGCGATTATCTCCTGGATTCAGAAAAATAAAATGGATGAAAATCGTGGCGGTGAAGTGGTGGGAGGCGCTCAAGTTGTCGCAACGATTCATCCAGATCGGATCGAGTACGCGGCCAAATTTTCAGTTCGGTCGGATGATCCTATCAGTGGCATTGATATTGGATTACCCGGCAATGTGACTGACGTGACCTTGAACTCTCTCGACGGTCGTGTTTTGCCCTCCGCCAAAATCGGTGATCCCTGGAAAAATTATCGTATTGAATTGGATCGAGTGGCCAATGAATTTGAAGACATTGAGATGGCTTGGGTCGTTTCTTCAGAAGACGGTGTTCAACAGATTGTTGGTTTTGAATTGGCGGATTTTTCGCCGCCTTCTGGGCAGTTGACGGTTAATGGATTCCAAGGCTTGTCTTTTGTGCTTGCCAATCCCTATCACTTGGATAATGAAAATCGAAATGCGGCCAACAAGAGTTATTCGTATTCTTTTGACACGACGGTTTTTTCGGCATCCGTGTTTACCTTGGTGGACTCCCCAGAATCTGAACGCAGAATTCGGTATCGCCTTTGGGTTCACGAAGATAAATTTCGTGGTGAGATGGAATTTCCGCCAACATTTATTTCTGAAAATCCTGGTGAA
>JAZABE010000037.1:0-2984 GCA_036137535.1 Planctomycetota bacterium
GGTTGGTAAAATTCCCAACCCAACCCAACCCTCGGATCTCAATTTAAAAACCGAACGCACACAACCCAAGTATCAAAAAGGAGTTGTCAAAAGGCCTCAAATCACAGCTCAACTTCTACCGGTCAGCGTCCAACCTCAGGACAACAAGAACCCGTTTTACGTCAAACTCCGTGTCGAAGTGGAGTCCAGTGTCATCGGTGAAGGTCAAGGCACAGTTTATCTTGGATTCCATCTAGATCCCATTCACCAGGTACATTGGAACAACCTGGCGGCGCCTCTGAATTACGAAATAACCGGTTTAACTCAGGGAAAACTGTCTCCTGCCAAGGACAGCTTCCCAAAAGTCGAAGTGGAATCAGACCTCGATCCCCGCGAGTTTTTATTAGATGCTTCAAGCCTAGAAAAAAACGGATCCTTCAAGGTTAAAGTCAAGTATTTTGCCTGCAGTGACCTCGAAGGCTGGTGCAAACCCGTTACCCAAGAATACCAAGTCCAACTTCAATCGGACCGGGACGCGGGGAAAGCACGTCGCAGCGGTTCCAGAAACTTTGCTGGAGGTGGCAGAGGTTTTCGCGGAGGTGGTAGTGGAAATTTCCGGGGAGGCGGATTCCGAGGTGATCGCTTTGGGGCTGACCGTTTTGAGCGTGGAGGCAGACCCAACATGTCTCGACCGCAGGGCCGCGGTGGTTTCAGCGTGGAAAGGCTGATGTCTCACGACAAAAACAACGATGGCAAAATCACACGGGAAGAATTCCCGGAAAAATTCAACCGGATAATTAACCGGGCAGATCTCAACGGTGATCAGGCGATCGATAAGGAAGAAGCTGAGAAAATGATGGAACGCATGAAACAACGGGACGGAAAATAGATTGACACTCCCAGGCTCGATTGCTCAATGGGTTTCCAGGAAGATTCCTCGTCCGACCCACAAGGCTTCAAATTCGTCTGGCGTCATCTCTTCATAACCAACTTCAGGGTCAACAATCGATACTGACCAATCGGACATTTCAACAAACACAACATTGTGTTCCAGCCCTGGTCGCCAACCCAGGAACCTAAGCCTTTCGTATTGCCTGGGATTTTTTTTCTCCAAAGACGGATCCAACATCAAGCTTACGATCACTGGTCCTCGTGGATCTTCAGTGAATTCTTCAAACGTCAATGAAAAAAATCGAGGTTCAAACTTCGAACCTGATAATTTCAGTTTGAGCCCCCGATAAAGCCCCATCCAGGATGTGCCGCCATCGTCCAATTGAAACCCCAACCAAGAACGCTTTGTTTTTGTCAAACACAACGCTGACATTTCCGACTCAGTTGTCTTGATCCCATAGTAGGCCAACAAATTGACAGCGCTCGTTGGCGAACACGATACTTGTGAGGACTGTCTCGCAATTCCAAATTCATCAATCTGGTTTTTACATTCCGGGGTAATTCCGACAATGGGTTGGAAGAGTGCGTAAATCCCCACAAGGTTCAACAGGGTGACCATCCCGTACTTGCGAAATTTTTCCCCTGGAATTCGGTGATAGACCAACGCACTGAGAATCGCAGTAATGACTGGAAACCAATTCCCCAGGATGATGGCATTCGAATAGGGAACAAACCAGGAAATCTCAGCTTTATCCCAGAGGTACCGGATATACAAAATCATTCCCAGCAAGGCAAATACAGCGAAGACATCAGCAACCCGTCGAGGGAATTTAGAGCTGACAATTACAGTGAACCAGAAAAACAGGATCGACACGAAAATCATGATGACGATACCAGAGTAAATATCCAACATATTATCGCTGATTCTGTGGGTCTTTTAGACTGTAGAACATGACACCCTCAATCCAAAGAGAGCATTGGTGGCGTGCCGCATCAATCAACGAGTTCCTTGGCATTGGTTTCTCAACAGGGAACGCACTTAGACTCGACCAGCCTTTGTCATTGCAAGGATCATAAAATTATTTCCGGCTTTGTCAAAGTTCAACAAAACAAGAAAAATCCCAGTATCCGCGACTTGTTAGCCCCCATCCCACCTGGGATCCACGAAAAAACAGCACAGAATTAATTTTTCTTTCCTTCAATGTGAACCATCAACAAGGCAACGTCTGCCGGCGTAATCCCGCTGATTCTACTGGCTTGATCTAATGAAACAGGGCGTATCGTGTTGAATTTTTCCCGGGCTTCGGCTCGCAAATGAAGTATCGCATCGTAATTAATGAACTCAGGAATTTTTTTGGTCGCTAATCGTTGCTGTTTTTCCACCTGCAAATGCTGACGTTCAACGTAACCTGAATACTTAACATCGAAAACAACTTGCTGGGCTGCTGTTGAATCGATCGTTGAAAGCTGTGGGCACAATTCAACTACCTCCTTCCAAGACACTTCAGGACGGCGAAGGTATTTCTCCAAGGTCCCTTCGCCATAACGGTGGGATTGCAATAAAGAAATCCCCAATTCTATTTGCTTTATTTTTTCATCAAGTGCACGCGTACGCTCACGATCCACAAGCCCCATTTCCGAGGCAATCGGTGTTAACCGGCGATCTGCATTATCTTGCCTGAGAAGCAAGCGGTATTCTGCCCGACTGGTAAACATACGATAGGGTTCATCAACACTCGAAGTCACCAGATCATCAACCAAAACTCCAATGTAGGCCTGATCTCTGGAAAGAATCATCGGTCCCTTTCCCCCGAGTTTGAGCGCCGCGTTAGCTCCCGCCATCAATCCTTGGGCACCCGCTTCTTCGTAACCAGTGGTTCCATTGATCTGCCCTGCAAAATAAAGCCCTTCAACGGCTTTTGTCTCAAGTGTTGGTTTCAGTTGATCCGGTGGACAGTAATCATATTCCACTGCATATCCATAACGCATGATTTGTGCATTTTCCAGTCCAGGGATCAACTTGAACATTTCATCTTGCACATCACGCGGAAGACTCGTTGAGATGCCATTTACGTAGATTTCCTGTGTATTCCGGCCTTCGGGTTCAAGAAAAA
>JAZABE010000038.1:0-6633 GCA_036137535.1 Planctomycetota bacterium
ATTTGTCTAAACCGCCCGCGCTTTATAAAAGCCAACGACCGGCTCATCCTGCACAAAACACACACCTTGCGCAAAATTACTATTCTTACCAAATAGCAAATCTAAACGAAAAACTCTTGCAAGCGAAGACGGATAAATGGCCCAAAACAGGGCTTTTATCCCGGTTGAAGTTGGCTATTTCCTAAGCTCATCGGAACGCCATTTTCAAGGGTCGAGTTAAACAACTTTAAGTTTTAACAAGGGCAGGACAGCCACCCTTAAAGCCTTCGCCGGCTAAAACGGGCGTTTACGACGCCTCAAACCAGCCTAGAACCCTAATTTCATTTATTTAAATATTTAACCAATATAGACTGCTTACCCTTAATTCCGCTGATTTTTCAATTTACCTCAAACTGGAATTCGCATTGCCACCCGCCCTGTTGGACAAAATGGCCAAACGGACTGCAATTCGATTCCACAACCAGATTGCCAGCCGTCCACTAGGCCCAACGCACCCAAATCCGAAAACGTGACACTGGCAATCAATCCGGCTGGAAACCGCCTTGAAAACAGCCCACAACCTGCCCCGTAAAATTTCCATGCTCATCAGCCAATCGCCCACTAAAAGCATCAAACCCCATTGTCCAGTTGCGCTCAATCCCGGTGTTCTTACCCTGAGTCACAAATGATTAACACAGGCACAGCGATGGGTTGCTTTCCTGTTCTTCCGGACAATCAAACAAACAGGTGAAGTCGCCCACCGAGCCTGTCAGGAAAGGCCTTCTCGACATACCGCGCTGCCTGGCGCTGGTTGTAACGGGTGCTGAAATGACCAGCAATAATCACTTCATTTTCGAAACGGTCTGCACGGTCCACATAATCATCAAGATGCATGTGTCCATTTTTGTGAATCAATTCCTTGCGATGCATCGGCGCCAGAAATGTCATTTCCGTAATCAGGATTTTTGCTTGATAGAGCTCAGGGGTTTCGTCTAATCCTTTCGGCGAACTGTCACCCAGATAACCGATCACCGGCGTGCGGATTTCATGGGTCACATCAGTTCCTTGCATTTTCAAATCACGCAACTGAGAACCCTCCAAATCCTGATACTCGGCCTTTAATTTCTTCCTCCGCTCCCAAACGAGAAAACTCATCGAGGGAACCGTATGAAAAGTCCGGGCGACCGTCACCACCAGTTCACGGCTTAATTCAATCTCGTCACCGGGTTTGATACCCACCAACTCGCAAGGCAACTGCCCCCGGTCCAGTTTGCTGAACTGGCGAAGAATCTGCTGAACCGGGTCGATTGCCTTTTCAGGCAGATAAATCACAGGGGGCTCCATTTTCATCATCCGGCGTCGGGCGACATACACCGGCAATGCCGCGCAGTGATCAAGATGCATATGGGAAACAAACCACTTAGGGGTGCCCATGAAATGCCAAGGCTGGGCTCCCAGATCAAAACCCACCCGGAGTTCTGGGATTCGCCAACACGACTGTACCGCCGCACGCGAGTAACCCTCGACCGTGTATCCCTGGTGTTCAAGTTTTTGTGTGGCAACGTTTCGAAGCATGGCTGATGTCTCGTTCCGGAAGAATCGCCAATCCACCGACGAATTAGCAAAAACCGGGTTCAGGTCAAAACGACCAGTTTATTCGATTCTGGTGGATTCGGGCATTGGGTCACTGGATCATTGGCCTGCAAGTTCCCCACCATGATAAACCGGCCAACCGGATCAAGATTTCCTGTAAAATCGCCGAATCTGGTATTTCTCAGCATACGAAAAAAGATCTGCGGACGTTATATTCAAAAGAAGACGGTCTCGACCGTGTCCCCAGCCAAAAATGCCCATTCCTGAAAAGATTCGCCTTGATGTTTTCCAGCACTGCCCCGGGAAACCACTTTTTTGATCCACGGTATGCCGCCGACCTAACCTTTGATCGGCAAACACGACGATCGGCCCGCCAGTCACCCGTTTTTGAAATCACCGCATGAACGTATTCAATAGCGACTACGTCGAAGAATTGCTGGAGCGTTACCACGCCGACCCCAAGAGTGTGTCGGAGGAATGGCAGCGGTATTTTAGCAAGATGCTTTCAGACCCGGCGGCATCCAGCGAGCAGGGTGTGGCGCAGAACCCCCTCACCCATCCTTCATCTAATGGAAGCGCTAGGTCGCTTGGTCTTGCTCAACTCCAGGACCGCGTTGACCAGCTGGTTCGAGGTTACCGCGTTCGAGGCCATCTCTCGGCCAAGACGGATCCCCTGCGGATGAAAGAGGTCGACAACCCGGAGCTATCACCAGAGTTTTATGGATTGCTACCTCAGGACCTTGAAAAAAAGTTTTCGACTCGAACCATCAATGGCACCAATGTTCGGAAGCTGGATGAAATCCTACAACAAATGCGGTCCACCTATTGCCGTTACATTGGTGTGCAGTTCATGCATATTGATGACCACCACGTTCGGGATTGGCTGCAACAACGAATGGAAGGAACGGAAAACCGGATTCCCCTTTCCCGTGAAAGACAACTCCGCATCCTGACCCGGTTGACCGATGCGGTTATCTTCGAGGAATTTGTTCGTCGAAAATTCGTGGGAGCCAAGACCTTTTCATTGGAAGGAGCTGAGAGCTTGATCCCGCTACTGGACATGACGCTGGAAAAAGCTGGAGAACACGGGATCAAGAACATGGTCATCGGAATGGCTCACCGGGGACGTCTCAACGTCCTGGCCAACATCCTGGGAAAACGGGCAGAAAACATTTTCTGGACGTTTAACGACCCCGATCCCGAAGCGCACCGGGGAACCGGTGACGTGCTGTATCACCTGGGGCACAGTTCGGATTGGACCACCTCCACCAACCAAAACGTTCATCTCTCACTCTGCTTTAACCCGAGTCATCTGGAATTCGTCAATCCGGTCGCCCTGGGACGTTGCCGAGCCAAACAAGACCGCGTCGGAGACGTCACACGCGACGAATCGATGACCCTCCTGATCCATGGAGATGCAGCCTTTGCCGGCGAGGGTGTTGTCCAGGAAACGCTCAACCTCAGTGAGCTACCAGGCTACACCACCGGTGGCACCCTGCATGTCATCGTGAATAACCAGATCGGTTTTACCACACCAATGGATGAAGGTCGCTCAACGACCTATGCCAGCGACATTGCCAAAATGCTGCAGATCCCCATTTTTCACGTTAATGGTGAAGATCCAGAGTCGGTGGCCCAAGTGGTTGAATTGGCCATGGAGTTCCGGAAAAAGTTTCACCGAGACGTTGTGATTGACATGTACTGTTACCGCCGGTTGGGGCACAACGAAAGTGACGAACCGAGGTTCACACAGCCGCTGATGTACCGCCAAATTGAAAAACGCCCCACCGTCCGCGACAGCTACCTCAAACGGCTTTTGAAGATGTCGGAAATTTCACGACAGGAAGCCGACGAAATCGCTCAAAGGCGCAAACAGCAACTCGACAAGGATTTTGAACGGGCCCGAAAAATCCAGTACGAATCTGACATGCAAACCTTGGGAGGACTTTGGCAAGAGTATTACGGTGGACCCGAAAGACAGGACGATGACGTGGAAACCGGCGTTCCCCTGGAATCACTTGCCCAGATCCTCAACGGGATTGCTTCGACCCCCGAAGAATTCAAACTCAATCCAAAGCTCAAGCGATTAATGGATCAGCGGCTAGAAATGGCCAACGGGGAAAAACCCTTGGATTGGGCTACCGCGGAATTGGCCGCCTTTGGATCCTTGGCCGTTGAAGGTCACGCAGTTCGACTCTCCGGGCAGGACTGTGGCCGCGGAACGTTTAGCCAACGGCATGCTGTTCTCTCGGATTCTGAAACTGGGGGAAGGTATTGTTCCCTACAGTTTCTAGCCGAAGACCAGGCCGATGTCGAAATCATCAATAGCCCGCTAAGTGAAACCGGTGTGCTTGGTTTTGATTACGGTTACAGCTTGGACAGCCCCGATAAGCTGGTGTTGTGGGAAGCCCAATTCGGGGATTTCTGGAACGCGGGACAGGTGATTGTCGATCAATTCATAGCCAGTGCCGAAGACAAATGGTCGCGGTTGAGCGGCATAGTCATGCTGCTACCGCACGGATTTGAAGGTGCAGGCCCCGAGCACAGTAGCGCTCGC
This sequence comes from Planctomycetota bacterium, assembly GCA_036137535.1. Taxonomy (GTDB): domain Bacteria; phylum Planctomycetota; class Planctomycetia; order Pirellulales; family Pirellulaceae; genus JABAAE01. Next base: position 4,130 of record JAZABE010000038.1, read on the forward strand.
ATCGAGCGATTCCTCCTTTTAAGTGCCGAACACAACATGCAGATCTGCATCCCGACTTCGGCGGCTCAGTATTTTCACCTACTACGACGACAAGTGAAACGAAAATGGAGAAAACCGCTAGTTGTCTTTACTCCGAAGAGTCTGCTGCGGGAACCGGTCGTGATGTCAACGCTCGATGCACTGGCTGAAAACCGATTTCAGCGACTGATCGTCGATTCGGTTGGCAGCAAATCCCCGGAAAGAGTCTTGATGGGTTCCGGAAAAATCTGTGTCGAGATGCTAAAAACTCTCCGTGAAAATCCCGGGGATCGCAACTTGAGAATCATCCGTTTGGAACAACTCTATCCCCTTCCGCAGGATGAACTGGAAAAGGCACTGGAAGACATTGCGCCCGGGACACCAATTTACTGGGTCCAGGAAGAACCACGGAACATGGGTTCTTGGCCATTCATCCGGGTTAATTTCGGTGATTCGGTACTGGGACAATGGCCCTTGGAAGTCATCTGTCGGCCCGAATCCGCCAGCCCCTCCACCGGTTCCAAAAAGACGCATAAAATAGAACAAGACGAGTTGATCCAAAAAGCAATCTCGATCAACTAAAAAGCAACATCGCAGGTAACACAAACCATGATTGACATCAAAGTCCCGGAACTTGGCGAGTCCATTCAAGAAGTCCAGATCCTGAAGTGGATGATCTCCGAGGGTGATTACGTGGGTCCCGACCAAGACCTCCTCGAGGTCGAAACCGAAAAAGCTTCCCAGGTGATACCCGCTCCTGCCGGGGGAATCTTGAAGTCGATCTCGGCTGCAGAAGGTGAGTTTGCCAAGGTTGGGGATGTCATTGCTTGCCTGGAGGAGGCGGAAAAGCCAGTCACCGTGGGGGTCGGCGATACCGAGAGCTCATCCCCAGAACCGGCGACTGCCGAAAATGGATCTTCAACGATCATGCCAGCTGCCCAACGTTTACTCGCAGAAAACGATCTCAATGCCGACCAAGTCCCTGCCAGCGGACCTGGTGGCCGGCTTCTCAAGGAAGATGTGCTGGCCTACCTAAACCAGGGGCAGTCCGAGGCAAGTCCACCCCCCAAGTCCCGTCCCAAACCGCCCCCGGCTCCCATGGTGGCGACGCCAGAACTCTCCGGAGATCGATCCGAAGAAATCAAACCCATGTCGATGATTCGAAGAACCATCGCCACCCGGTTGGTTGACGCCCAACAAACCGCCGCACTCTTGACCACTTTCAATGAAGTCGACATGGGACCCGTGATTTCCCTGCGAAAAAAATACAAGGAAGCCTTCCTGAAAAAGCATGGAGTCAAGCTGGGCTTCATGTCGTTCTTTGCCAAAGCGGCAGTAGAAGCACTCGGCCGTTACCCGGCGATCAATGCTGAAATCCGGGGAACCGATATCGCGTACCGTCATTACCAGGATATCGGTATCGCCATTGGAGGAGGCAAAGGGCTCGTCGTCCCGGTCCTGCGCAACTGTGAAAAGCTTTCCTTTGCCGAAATCGAACTCGCGATCGGAGCCTTCGGTGCCAAGGCAATGGAAAACCGCTTAACACCCGATGAACTCGAGGGTGGTACGTTTACCATCAGTAACGGGGGAATTTACGGATCTTTGCTTTCCACGCCAATTGTCAATCCACCGCAGAGCGGTATCCTGGGATTACATTCCATCGAAGAACGACCAGTTGCCGTAGATGGCCAAGTCGTGATTCGCTCCATGATGTACATAGCCTTGACTTACGATCACCGGATCGTCGATGGGCGAGAAGCCGTCCTGTTTCTGAAAACCATCAAGGAAGTCATGGAAGAACCGGCGCGACTGTTCCTGGAAATCTAACTCAAATCTTTCAGGAAATCGAACTCAAGTGTTCCCATCGCCTCGTTTAGTGGTTCAGCAGCCCGGATTTCCCGGGATACAGGATCGGCTACAACCCTCGCCGCAATAGTTTTCGCAGGAACTGCTTGGCCACCGGCTGATCCAGAAAGACCGCGAAAATAATAATCGATCCCACCACGATCTTTTCAATTGACACGGGAAGTCCGAGCTGAGTACAGCCATTCAAAATGACGGCGAGCATAATCGCTCCGCAAAGCGTTCCGGCAATACTCCCCCTTCCCCCTGTCAGGCTCCCCCCTCCAATCACCACTGCAGCAATGACCTTGAGCTCCAACCCCAAACCCGACTCCGGATCCCCGACCGTCAACCGGGAAAACTGGAAGACACCCGCTAAACCAATCAGGGCTCCACTCAAGGCATAGATCATCACTTTTTGAAAGGAAACATTGATTCCGCACAACCGGGCGGTGGCTTCATTGGACCCAAGGGCAAACGAGTAACGGCCAAACACCGTGGATCTCAGGATCAACCCCACCACCAGCGCAACAAATACCAATGTCCAAATTCCCGGGGGAAGTCCGAACAACAGGTACTCGGAATTCAGACTCAGCGCCTGGTAAAGCCCAGCCGGAACCATGTCGCCTCGCCCGGTTCGAATG
>JAZABE010000039.1:0-5449 GCA_036137535.1 Planctomycetota bacterium
ATGGGAAGATGTGGCATTTCAAGAACCGGGGTCCACTTTGTAAGAAAAAATTAGCTGGGCATACGACCAGCCCCACGATCGTCGATTGGGATAGAGACGCGATTCCAGATTTGCTGATCGGTGCTGAAGACGGGTTTTTGTATTACTTTAAAAATGACACAAAAAAATAGAATTAGTAATCTATGACAGGGCGGCAATGAATTTGGGCTTGGTCGATCAATTTGTTTTATACGTTTATCTCGTCGGCATTGTTGTGTTTGGTTGTTATTTCTCCAGAAGGAATACCAGTAGTGCCCGGTTCATGGATGCCGGTGGGGCCTTACCCGGATGGGTTGTGGGACTTTCACTTTTTGGCACATACCTGAGCAGTATTAGTTTTTTGGCGAACCCTGGGAAATCATTCGATTCCAACTGGAATCCATTTGTTTTTAGTTTGTCACTGCCGGTTGCTGCGTGGGTAGCAACCAAATGGTTTGTTCCTTTTTACCGGAAGACGAATTCGGTTTCGGCGTATTCGCATTTGGAAGAACGCTTTGGAAAATGGGCCAAGAATTACGTAATTATCTGTTACCTGTTAACGCAAACGGTGCGGGTTGGGGCGATACTACTCTTGGTCGCTATCGCGGTTCAGCCCATTAGTGGATTTGAGATGTCCCACGTCATTGTTTCACTCGGAATTGCTGTAATTCTGTACACTTTACTGGGTGGGATTGAGGCTGTTATTTGGACAGATGTTGTTCAGAGCATTGTGTTGACAGCGGGGATCATCATAGCTTTGATCTGGATTTGTGTTGGAATGCCAGGGGGAGCTCTGCAGATCTTTGAGATAGCCTACACCGCTGAAGGAGGCAATAAATTTTCACTGGGTAGTTTCTCCGCTTCGCTGGGGGAACCAACGTTTTGGGTCATCTTGGTTTTCGGTTTGTTGGTTAACCTGCAGAATTTTGGGATCGACCAAAGTTACGTGCAGCGATACGCGACGGCCAAGGACGAACAGGCTGCCAAAAGAAGCGTGTGGTTGGCTTGTGGTTTCTATGTGCCGGTGTCTGCATTGTTGTTTTTTGTCGGAACGGGACTTTATGCCTTTTATGAGGTGCACCCGGAATTAGTACCAGGTGAGTTTTCCGGAGATCAATCGTTTGCCTATTTTATTGCGACTCGAATGCCGACCGGATTGACGGGATTGCTGTTAGCGGCAATTCTCGCGGCCGCCATGAGCAGTATCGATTCTTCGTTAAATTCTTGTGCGACTTTAATCTGCCGTGATGTTGCCCCGCAATTTACCGGGAGTCGAGACCAAGGTTTTGATCAAATTGAACGGCGTGCCAGAACCGTGCTTTTAACGTCAACCGTTGGAATTGGAGCGATCGGGATTGGTATTGGATTATGGTTGATTGGTACTCAATCCATTTTGGACAGCTGGTGGAAGTTGTCCGGGATTTTTAGTGGTGGAATGCTAGGTCTTTTTCTCCTGGGACTGACAAATCAAAAAACCAAGAGCCAGCACGCGGTTGTGGGTGTTTGTGGTGGTGTGACCTTGATTATTTGGATGACTCTTTCCGGACTGGGAATGGGTTTTTGGGGTGTTTTTCGCTATCCATTCCACGCAAACCTGATTATTGTTTTTGGAACGGTTTCTGTCGTGGTTTTGGGTTACGCCGCAGCAATTTTGATTCCGGAAAAACAGGATTGATGGGTCAGCCGTCTCAACAGGGCACCGTGATTTGGTCTAAACTGGCATAATCAAATTGAACCGTAGGTCAATCAATGCCTGCTTCTGGGCGGTTGACCCCTTCGCTGATTGAATCAACCATCTGTTCCCGACGCATCACATTATTCCATGTATTTCAAATACGACTGTCCTAAATGCCAGAAAAGCCTGAAACTTTCCGAGCAACACCTTGGGAAACGCATCAGGTGCCCTTTTTGTCAGCACACCGTTGATGTCGATTCAACCTCACCATCAACTGTAGCCGAATCCATTCCCAAGATTGACACCGGTGACACCTCTGCAGCACAGGCAATTAAGCGGATGCGGATGCCCGCGGTGGCCAAGCAGCAACCGATTTATGAAATGGCGACCACGACCGAAGCCGCATGGTGGGTAACGGCGCCAATTGCGATTGGTTCGTCTGTTTTGTTTCTTTTGGTTCTAATCCCTGTCCGGGGAACCTACTTTGGAGAACTTTTCCTAGATCGCGGTTGGGTGCCTTTCGCGATGACCATTTTATCTTTTTGGGCCGGGACCATCCTGGTATTCAAATGGATGAAAATGCGAGAGCAAAAATCTGCAATGTTGGTTGATGTGTTGCCGGCTGAGTTGTCTGAAGAAATTACGACTGAAAATTTGGACCAATTTGCGGAAGGTGTTAACCGGCTGCCGGAAAAACAGAGGCGAAGTTTTCTCGTCAACCGGGTTTTACGTGGCCTTGAACATTTTCGAGTTCGGAAAAATGCAGGTGAAGTTTCCGAACTCTTGCAATCTCAGAGCGAAATAGATGGCAATAATGTCGACACCAGCTATTCTTTGCTGAGGGTTTTTGTCTGGGCGATACCGATTCTGGGTTTTATCGGGACCGTCATCGGGATTAGTTCTGCTGTGGGTAGTTTTTCCGGTTCGTTACAAGACTCGTCGGATATCTCCAAACTTAAAGAATCGTTGAACCAGGTTACCGCGGGACTGGCGACTGCGTTTGACACAACCCTTGTGGCGTTAGTCTTAAGCTTGATCATCAAGTTTCCCATGTCCGGCATGCAGAAAGCTGAAAATGGCCTGTTGAACTGGGTGGATGAATACTGTAATGAAAACCTGATTAAGCGGTTAAAGGATGAGAGCTCGACTGATTTTGATGATTCATTACCTGCTGAAATCAAGCGGGTCCTTGAACACACTGTGGGACAGCACACCTCTGCCATGAATACCTGGAACGAGAAACTGTCGAACATTGGTGATTTGTTGGTCAAGCAGGTCCAATCGGGTTTGCATTCGGTGAACCAGGAGATGATTCAACAGCAAGCTGATGTTACAAAGTTGATTGCGAATAATCTTTCCGAGGTTCAGCACGGGCTTCACAGCCTGGCTTCGGTTTTGGAAAAACTCGATGGAAAGCAACTGGTGATTGAAAAACCCAAAAAGAAAGGTTGGTTTGGGTAGGACTCCTAGAGTTTCTGCAAGTATTTGATTTGGAGTCCAAGAAAAAGAGGCAACGATGGCGAGGAAAAATCAGGCAGAAGAGGATGATGTTTCGCTGTTTCCATTTTTGAGTATTTTATCCTGTGTGATTGGAGTGTTAACGTTGTTGATCACAGCGATGGCGATCAGCCAGATGGACACCCCGGAAATTGTTGAAACCGAAAAATTGGATGAACTGCTCGCAGAAAACGCGATGTTGGTCAACGAAATCAAGCTGGCTGAAGAAAAGGTTGCCGATTCGAACCAATCGACGGTGGAGTTGCTGCAATCCCGTGAACAATTAATCACGCTCCAAGAGCAGGTTAAGCAAACGGAAACAATTGTTAACGAGTCGAAAAAGAAAGTCAGTACAGGGTTTGTGCAAGTCGACTTGGATACCAAGATTCGTGAACTGGAAAAAGAGAAAAACAAACTGGATCTAGAGGTTCAACGATTAGAACAGGAACTGGGTGATCGAAAAGAAAAATCAGAAGGAACCGTCCAGGTGCGTCCCGGTGGCACGGGGATCAAATTTAAACCTACGTTTGTTGAGTGCCGAAAAGAAGGGCTGGTTTTATTTCTAAGCGATGGAACGGCGCATAATATTCTTTCAAGTCAGGTCGACAATGATCTGCGTTTTTTATCGACACTCGATGAAATCAATGGCAGCCCGGACCGTGTAATGACGTTCTTGTTGCGGGAGGATGGTGTTGAGACCTATTACCGGGCTCGAGCGGTTGCGAGATCTCGTTATGCCCGCAACGGAAAGTTGCCGGTTCTCGGTAAAGGGAAACTGGATCTCAGCCTTTTTATGAAAAAAGGTGGCTGAGTGTGAAACGAAAAAAAATCGAAGAAGAAGATGTCAGTCTAGATTCTCTTTTGGACACGATGACCAATGTCGTTGCGATCTTAGTCATCCTGTTGATCGTGACCCAGTTAGGCGTATCGGATGCTGTGAAACGGATTGCCGCGGCCAACCCGGTTGATGCCGAACTTGCTGACAAAACCAAAAAATCAAATCAACGAAAACGGAATCGTCTGGACACGCTCAGGGCACTTGCGGAATCTTCCCCGGAATCGCCGGATGCCATTGGCTTGCAACTGAAAGATGTCCAATCGGAAATTGCCGCGGTTCAAAAGAAAATCAAGATCCTAGAGGATGACAACAAATCATTGATCTTATTGGCAGCTAGTGAAAAAGAGCAAAAGGCAAAACAGGAGGATCTGAAAAAACTCCATGAACAAATTCAGCAAAAACTGGCTGATATCCAAAAACTCAATGCTCAGCTCGAGCAGATTCCCTTGAGATCGGGAAAACCTGCCAAAATCGTCAATTTGCCGAATCCCCGGCCCGCCCCCAAAGGGGCAAAGCCTTTTCTGATGCTTGTGAAAAATCAAAAGATATTTCCATTGAACCTTCAACGGTTTCGGGAAATGGCTGAACTTAAAGCAATTCAAATTATTGCCAAGGCAAGGTTGGACCGTAATCCAGTTGAAGGGATCGACGCGAAGAAGTTTTTAGCTCTTTTCAACAAGCAGAAATTGCGTGATGTTTTCTTTGAAGTGACGATGAGAGCGTCGGGTTCGACGCCAGTGTTGGTTTTTCATCCAATTGAACGCAAAGGTGTCACTCGCAAGCGGGTGACCAATAAAAGTGATCCATTCTGGAAGGAAATCTCGGCAACGAATCCGGCCAAATATTACATTAGTTTTTTGGTTTGGCCGGAGAGCTATGAAAGTTATATGGTCACCCGGCAAGCTTGTAACTCGGTGGGTTTGAGCGCGGGTTGGGCGCCTCAGAACACCAAGCGACCCTTTGAGCAAAACCTTGGCGGAAAACTGAGGTTTGGACCACGGCCGAAGCCGAGCCCCAAACCAATTGCCAATAAAAAAGCAGTAAATCCCCAGGTCCCTGCCAAAAAACCATTACCCGTCGACACGATTGATTGAAATTTTGATAACGGTCCAGGGGAGCAGTGATTCAACGCTCCACTATTGGCGTTTGATGGTTTGTCCTCGGGTCGAACCCTGGTAGGCGAGTACCAGGACGTTTTTTTGAAAAGTTCCGTTCTTGGCGAGTTGGGCATTCCATTGAAAACCGTAGCCTGCCACCTTGCCGTTTTCACCATTGGCTACGTAGGCGATTAAAGGTGCGTCCCGTATTGCTCCGCTGCTCCCGCTGCGGACATTAAAGTTGGCAATCGTTAGAACCAAATCGGGGTTGGAGCCTTTTTCCAAGCCAACCGCTTGAGCAACATTGGCTTGCCATTCTCCGAG
>JAZABE010000040.1:0-1053 GCA_036137535.1 Planctomycetota bacterium
TCCGAAGCGGTATTGCTGTCCACCTGCAACCGCGTCGAGATCTATACCGGATCCGTGGAAAGTGATGCCTGCCCTTCGCCGCGCGAAATCACTGAATTCATCGCCCGCTTCCATGGCCTGAATGCCGTTCCACTAACCCAAGAATTATTTGACCACTCCGGTGAAAAAGCGGTGCAACATCTTTTCGCCACAGCAGCCAGCCTGGACAGCATGGTAGTTGGGGAACCACAGATCCTGGCGCAGGTTAAACAGGCATATGAAATGGCCACGGGCGATGATTGCACAGGACCCCTGACTCACGGTGTCTTCCAGGCGGCAATCCGCGTGGCCAAACGAGTTGCCAGCGAAACAAGTATCCATCAACGCCGCACCAGCGTACCAAGCGTTGCTATTAACGAATTTGCTAACCAGTTCTTCGACCATTATGAAGACAAGAAAATCCTCATCGTGGGTGCAGGGGAAATCGCTGCTGAAACCACCCGGTACCTGGTCGACCAGGGTGCTCGAGATATCACGGTCATCAATCGTAACCTGGAGCGGGCACGCTTGCTGGCCACGGAAATCCAGGCAGTGGCTCAGCCCTGGGACCAGTTCCAGAGCCTACTGGGCACCGTGGACCTGGTCATCAGCACCACCGGGGCAACCGAGCCCATCATGACAGCTGAACAATTTGCACCCATCAATCGCACAAGGCACCAGCGAACCCTGTTAATCCTTGATTTAGCTGTCCCACGAGATTTCGACACCACGATTAATGATTTCATCGGTGTCTACCTTTATTGCCTTGACGACCTGAGTGGGGTTTGCCGGAGAAACCAAAAGGCCCGGGAACGAGAATGGCCCAAGGCTCAGCAAATTATCCTGGATGAAACGGCTGCCTTCCTTGCAGAAACACGACACCGGACTTCAAGCCCCTGGATTCAACAATTAAAAACCCAAGCCAATTCCATGAAAGATAAAGAGTTGGCTCGGTTGTTTAACAAGCTTGATGAACTGGATGAAACAAGTCGCGAAGAAATTATTCAGTCGTTTGACCGTTTAACCAATAAGCTG
>JAZABE010000041.1:0-2096 GCA_036137535.1 Planctomycetota bacterium
AATGAAGGAGACGTTTATAGCGTGCGGTTTGACAAGGTCCCTCTGGAGTTGGTGGCGAATAGTGAACGTACGTTCCCAGCCGCCTGGATCGCCGAAAGTGGGTATGACGTCACCAGTGATTTTGTTCGGTACGCCAAGCCATTGGTCGGAGAGGGAATGGTCAGTCTTCCCATGATTGACGGACGGCAGCGGTTGGCTCGTTTGAAACCGTCCTACGCTGATCAAAAGCTGGAAGCTTACGTGCCGCAAGCTGATCGGTAATCCACGATTAAATCGTTTGCAAAACCAAAAGATTTTACAAAACCAACAACTTTCAGGAAACCAACGACACGATGTTTGAAATTGAACGGCAAAAAGAATTCTTCGTGGGGATCGATTCCGATGGATGTGCCTTCGATACCATGGAGTTGAAACACAAAGAATGCTTTATCCCCAACACGATCAAGTTTTACGGGCTTCAGGCGATTAGCAAGTACGCTCGCGAGGCAGCGGAATTTGTGAATCTTTATTCCAAGAGTCGAGGAATCAACCGTTTCCCAGCGTTGACGGAAACTCTGGATTGGCTGCAAAAACGACCAGAAGTCAAGGCTCGAAATTTCAACATCACGATCCCGGCATCGGTCCAGCAGTGGATCGAGGCAGAGTCCAAGCTGGGAAACCCGGCCTTGCAGGAAAAACTGGAAACCGTAGACGACGCAGATTTGCGATTGGCCCTGGAGTGGTCTTTAAAAGTCAATGAAACGGTTGCCAATATGGTTGAAAAGGTTCCCCCGTTTCCCTTGGTGCAAGAGTCGCTGGCGAAGCTTTATGAAAAAGCGGATATGGTGGTCTGTTCGGCCACGCCGAACGAAGCGCTCAAGGCAGAATGGGGCGAGCACGGACTCGATCAGTACGTGGTGGAGATTTGTGGTCAAGAATCAGGCAGTAAAAAGGAAACCCTAGCGAACGCTTCGAAATACGATCCGGACCGGTCCTTAATGATCGGTGATGCTCCGGGTGACTTTAAAGCCGCGAAGCACAATGACTGTCTTTTCTATCCGATTAATCCAGGTGACGAAGATGCAAGCTGGAAGCGGTTTTACGAGGAAGGAATCGACAAGTTTCTGGACGGAACGTTTGCAGGCGACTACCAGCAAATGCTCTTAGAGGAGTTTGAAAGGTATCTGCCCGAACTTCCGCCATGGCCGGTGGAATAAACCAGGTCCTGCCGGGTTAAAAACGTTTAAAAAACAAAGAACGAAAGAAATAATCTGATGAGTGAAAAGTGTGATTTTGGTCTGATTGGACTGGCCGTGATGGGTGAGAACCTTGCCTTAAATGTTGAAAGCCGGGGGAATCGCGTGGCGGTTTACAACCGGACGACGGAGAAAGTCGACGAGTTCATTTCGGGTCGTGCAGCGGGGAAGAATTTCGTGGGGTGCCATTCCCTTGAGGAGCTTGTTGAGAACCTCGCGGCTCCACGAAAAGTAATGATGTTGGTCAAGGCGGGTCCAGCCGTCGATGTGTTGATTGACCAGTTGATTCCGCTGTTGGAACCCGGGGACGTCATTATTGATGGAGGAAACACGCACTATGCGGACACCGAACGCCGCACGACCTATGTGGAAGACAAAGGGTTGCTGTTTTGTGGAACCGGTGTTTCCGGGGGTGAAGAAGGAGCGCTCAAGGGTCCATCGATGATGCCCGGTGGCAGCGTGGATTCCTGGCCAATGGTCAAGCCAATTTTCCAGGCAATCGCTGCCAAGGTAGGCCCGGATCAGGATGTTCCTTGTTGTGAATGGGTAGGGCCAAGGGGTGCCGGCCACTACGTCAAAATGGTCCATAATGGAATCGAGTATGGTGACATGCAGTTGATCTGCGAAGCGTACCTGCTGTTGAAAGAAATGGTTGGGCTTTCCAATGATGAAATTTATGATGTTTTGGCTGAATGGAACCGGGGGGAACTCCAGAGTTACCTGATTGAAATCAGCCGGGATATTTTCAGCGTCAAAGACGAAAAAACCGGTGACGACCTGGTGGATCGAGTGCTGGATGTTGCCGGTGCCAAGGGAACCGGCAAATGGATGAGCCAATTGGCCCTAGATCTCGGGGTGCCT
>JAZABE010000042.1:0-7423 GCA_036137535.1 Planctomycetota bacterium
TTTTGGTGAGGGAAATCAACGAGTCTCCCGTTTTGCTTCGCAAGTTCTGGATTCTGTGCCCCGGGTGAGTCTCCCGGATTGAGTAGAGTTGCCAGTGCAGCCGTACCGATTCCGGTTGAAGAGTTTCCCAAGAACTGGCGTCGTGTTTGGTCAAGCAGAAAAGACATGGCAGTGAGATCGGTTTCTCTAAAGCATATCACAATTACGGGGCACCTGCTTGATGGGTTTTCGATAGATTTTCCGGTTTCGTTTTGTGGACAGCCCGGTTCTTATCAATAGAAACCGGTTTGAGAGTTATTTCTTTTTCAGGACAAACCCGTTAAATTCCGTAATTCTGTTTTTTGGGTTTTTACCGGGAAGAAAACGGTTGAGTTTGACAATATTGGATCTCTTCCCAATGGCAACTCATGTTTGGCTTTGAAGTGGTTTAAGTGCTTTCGCGGGAAATGAATAATCCAGAAATTGATCTAGAGAATCGCCCCCCGGGAACCGGATGGCGTTACAAGACGTTTGAGGTCGTTTTCGGCCATCAGACCCGGGCCGGCCTGGGATTCGATCTTTGCCTGTTGATAGCCATTATTTGTAGCGTGGTGATTGTTTCGGTGGAAACCCTTCCGCAGTTTCAACTTCGTGAGGGAATCGAGATCGAAGGCGCTCAGGAGATTCGTTTGTTACAGCGATGGTTTCTGTTTGCCGAAGTTGGTTTCACGCTTTTGTTTACGATTGAATATGGGCTGAGAATTTGGTGTGTCGGTAATCCCTGGAAGTACATTTTCAGTTTTTATGGAATGGTCGACCTGTTGGCCGTTTTGCCGAGTTTGATCGGTTTACTCCTTTATCTCAGTGGACTTCTTGGAACGAACGAAGTCTCTGGGGCTGCAGGATCTTATACCGTGATTCGGTCCTTAAGGCTGTTAAGAATTTTTCGTTTGATGCGAATTGGCAAACTTGAAAGAGAGTCCGGTGAGTTGGCTGGGGCAATCTGGAAAGCACGTTCCAAGATTATTGTGTTTGTTTTTGTTGTCTTGATTACCGTCGTGTTGGCCGGAACGTTGATGTATGAACTCGAGTACAGAACGAATTCCAAGTTCCAATCGATTCCTGAGGGAATCTACTGGGCGATTGTCACGATGACAACGGTTGGGTACGGAGATATCACGCCAACGACATTTTTAGGTAAATTTGTATCGTCTCTGTTAATCCTGATCGGTTATTCCTTGATCATTGTGCCATCGGGTTTTGTGTCTGCCGAAGTGATTAGCGGCAGGGGGGTCACGACGACGAATAACCGGGAATGCCATTCTTGCGGTTGGGTCGGACATGACCATGAAGCCAGTTATTGCAAGCACTGCGGGGCTTTACTGGCCGAGGTGAACAAGCCGGAGAACGAATAATAGCTCGAAGGATCGAGCAGGGAAGAATGGTTTTGGGCGTTGGAAAAGCGACTGATGATTTTGACCAGACTCAACCGGTCTCACTCAGACAATAATTTCCTTGACCACATTCCCAAAGACATCGGTCAATCGAAAGTTCCGGCCGGCATGTAGATAAGTCAGTTTTTCATGGTCGAGACCCATTAAATGGAGGATGGTCGCATGCCAATCATGGAGAGTGCAACGATTCTCTTGAGCATAGTATCCAAACTCGTCTGTTGATCCATACCGTTTGCCTCCTTGGATACCGCCTCCTGCCATCCAAATTGTAAACCCTTCTGGGTGATGGTCCCTGCCAACCGGGGTCGATTTTTGAGTGGTCGGTGTCCTACCAAACTCACCACCCCAGATCACCAAGGTGTCTTCCAAAAGCCCTCTCTGCTTGAGGTCCTTGATCAATCCAGTGATTGGCAAATCGATTTGCTTGCAGTTAATGGTGTGCCCTTTTTCCAGGTGCGAATGCTGGTCCCACTGTTCGTTGTTGAATTTTAAACTGTGCGCATGGCTCACTTGGATAAAGCGGACACCCCGCTCCGCAAACCTCCTTGCCAGCAAGCATTGGGTTCCAAAATTTTCAGTTTCTTTTTGATCAAGGCCATACAGTTTCCGGGTTGCTTCACTCTCGGTTGTGAGATCGACGGTTTCGGGCGCGGCCATTTGCATCCGGAAAGCCAGTTCAAACGATTTGATCCTTGCCTCAAAACGATTATCCTCTTCACGGTTCAATGATCTTAAATTTCTCAGCAACTCGATTTGTCGTTTTTGTTGTTGCAATGAGAGTCGTTGATTTGTGACATAGGGGAAGGAGGCTTCTTTAACCAGTTTATTCGGGTAACCGGGAGTGCCGTAAGGAACACCTTGATGAATCGCGGGTAAAAACGAAGACCCGAAATTGTTGACCCCCCCATGCAGTGAAGTCGGGCAAATGGTAATGAAACCGGGCAGGTTTTGGTTGTCGGTTCCCAGCCCATAGCTAATCCAGGATCCCAGGCTGGGGCGGATTAAGGATTCACTCCCGGTATGCATTTTCATACAGGCACCGCCGTGGGATACATTGGTTTCACACATCGAGTGGATCATGCACAGATCATCTGCGACCTCAGGAAGATGCTGCCACAAGTCACTCATCCAGTGCCCGGCCGTTCCAACCTGTCGAAATTTCCAGGGAGATTTCATCAAGTTGCCTCGTTGTGCAAAAACCACTCTCGATCCCTTAAAAGGAAGAGGTTTGCCGTCGTATTTGGCCAGTGCGGGTTTGTAATCAAATGTGTCCACATGCGATGGGCCGCCATGCATGAATAAAAAAATGACTCGTTTTGCCCGAGCCGGAAACAGGGGCGGCTTGGCGATGGTCGAACTAGCCGTTTCCTCCAGTGGAGTCTTGGATACTGCCATGGCCTCTTGGCAGAGAAGGTCGGTCAAACCCAGTCCGCCAAAACCGACTGCGATCGACTGGAGCATTTGTCGACGCAGAGACCGATTGGGTTCACTTTCTGGGGTTAAAGAATTCATGGAGCAAAATTCCTTACCGAATAAACAGGAAGTCATTTGACATTAAAAGTGTGTGAATTAAGAGGATGTAATCGAGATCCTCTGGAGAACGGCCTACGAAATCATTCAGCTTAGCCAGCTCTTGGTCTGTAGGCGCGCGTCCCAGTAAAAGTTCAAAAATATTGCGGATCAGGAATTTCGGTTTCTTGCCGAGGCCCAAGCTAAATGCTTTGGCAGCTGCTAGATGGTTTTTGTTGACCCGTTGAAAGATTCGTTTCGAGGATTCCTGGACAAACTCTCCATTCATCAAGAGCAATGACTGAGTTGGCACAATGGTTTCGTTACGTTTTCCGACTGTTGCAGATGGGTCGGGGAAGTCAAAGTTGGTGAACAGGTCATACGTATTGCTGCGAATGACTGGGAGATAGACTGACCGCCGCTTCGATGAATCATACACATGCTGGTTTTCGTCCAGCTTGTCCGGCGATGGATCTTGTGAGGTGACTTGGGGGGAGGGGCCACCTATTTTTGAGTCCAGATCGCCCCGCAACTGCAGGATCAAATCTCGATAGACTTCTGGGGACAATCGCTTAATGGGATGGAAGGCAAGCAAGCGATTGTCCGGGTCGATTTGGGAAGACCGTTCTGAATCGGCAGTGGACGACATTTGGTAGGTTTGCGACAGAAGAATATCCCGGTGAATCGATTTTAGTGACCAGTTGTTTTCGATTAATTGAAGGGCAAGAAAATCAAGTAACTCTCCGTGGCTCGGATGGTCACCTCGGATCCCAAATTCATTCGGGGAATTGACTAATCCCTGGCCGAAGTACCAGTGCCAAATTCGATTTACGATGACGCGAGCGACCACCTGGGAGGCAATCGAGTCCTCGTCAGTCAGCCAACGAGCCAGCTCTATTCGGCCGCTGGATTTGCCGGAAATGATGTGAGGTTTGGGGCCGCCTTGTAACCGGGATACGAATCCCCGGCGGACTTTTTCGCCGAGGCTGAGGTGACTTCCCCGCAGGTGAATGGAGATGTCTTGGTGGGTTCCGTCTTTGACGGACATGATTTTTTGCGGAACCGGGATTTTTGCTTGCGCCAGCTGGATTTGATTTTCCAGTTCATCGATCTGTTCAATCCAAGAAGCAACTTCCTTTTCTCTGGATAAATCAATCAGTCGAAATTGGTCAATGTGAGACATCAATGGTTTGGATTCAATTCGCAGGGTGTTTTTTCCAGCGGAAAATGTGACCTTTCCTTCGTTGAACCAGGTTTGCGTCTCTGGCGTCCAGCTTCCCGTTGTTTTGGAAATTGCGTTTTCAAGGACTAGTTTTTTGTTAACAAGAATGCGTCCCGGTCGCGCATTCTTGGCAGCGTAGCGAAGTTGCAGCATGTAAGTCGTTTTTTCAGGGACTGAAAAATCGTACTCCGAGAAGTTTTCCTGGCTTCCGGGATCGCTGATAATTCCAATTCCTTTTCCGTACGTTGACTTATCGACGGCGACATTGCCTCGATCAAATGCTTCGGCTTGCCTAGATAGGAAACTGGCTTTCTTGATTCCGTTGTCGATCTCGCTTTGTTTCACCAAGATTTGCCTTTTGGTCTCGGCGATTGTTGCCTCGATCGCTTTTTTTTGCTGAGCCTGTTCCGGGGAAAATAATTCTCGATCGGTGACTTCGGTGCTGTGCAAAATTCCAGCCAATGCGTAATAATCTCGGGTTGGAATTGGGTCAAACTTGTGGTCGTGGCAACGAGCACAACCCAGCGTCAAGCCAAGAAAAGTCTGGCCGAGCGTGTCGAGTTGTTCGTCGATCATGTCCATCCGTTTTTTCTCGGGGTCCTTTTCGGCCAGGATCTTGATCCCGATTGCCAAGAAACCGGTTCCGGCAAGGGGGGCGGGGTTGTCCTGTGTTGCGATTAAATCACCGGCTAACTGATGAGTGATAAATTGGTCAAAAGGTAAGTCCTCATTGAATGAATGGATAACCCAGTCACGGTAGTGATAAGCATTGGGATAGTAGTGATTCTCATCGGCACCGTTGGAGTCGGCATACCTGGCAACGTCTAGCCAATGCCGGCTCCACTTTTCCCCAAATCCGGGTGATGCCAGTAGTCGATCAATTTGCGCCTCATACCTTTGGTCGATTTTATCTCCGAAGGGTTGGTCGAGTTGACCGGGGAAAAGGCCAACCATGTCTGTTTTCAACCGTCTCCAAAGCGTGTTGAAATTTGCCCGCTTGGCCGGCTGGAGCCCATTGGCCTCCAGTTTCGATAGAATGAATTGGTCAATGGGATTGTGAGGCCAGGACTGGTTTTTGACGGACGGAAGCGGTGTTATTTGAATCGGCTCGAAAGCCCAATGGTTGTCCCAGGGGGCACCTTGTTCAATCCAGGTTTGAATGATCTTGATTTGTGAGGGGCTGATGGAATAGCCCGAATTCTCGGGGGGCATTTGGAGGTCATCCTTGGCCAGCATCCGAGTCAAGATTTCACTCTTCAAGGGATTCTGTAAATCGATACCATATTGTCCGGAGCCTCGTTTTGAAAACGCTGATGATTTTTGATCTAGGCGAAAATCGGCCTCGCGGTTGGAATCATCAGGACCGTGGCACTGGTAGCAATTTTCAGTCAGAATCGGGGCGATATGCTGACTGAAAGAAAGTTCTTGTTGTCCCCAACCGGAGGCTTGAATGAGCAAGGCAAGGGATACCCATCCCGAGAAGATCACGAATCGAAATTTAGAATCACAACAAATCATGAGAGGTGTATTTTAAGGCAATTGACGTCCCGATTCCTTTGCAAATTAAATCAAATTTTAGCATTTATTTCTGGCTTTCAAGTTGCCCGTGCCTTGAATTAAGCGGTTTTTGGACGGATGAACGCTGTCCTGTCGTTGCTTTTCGGGGCGGAGTATTGATCACTGTGGGCAGGACCCGTAGAACGGGTTGAAACCCACATGATAATCCAACAACGGGGAATTCTGGGATGGCTTTTATCAAACCTGCAGTCGGGGAATTAATGCCCGACCAATACCGTGTGCCCGACAATGACAATATCATCCAGGTGCATTCTCTCCGCCCGGCTGTGATGAAGTTGCATTATGATCTGTACGTTGAGTTGATGCAGCGGGATTCTTCTCTCAGTCGTCTTCAGCGAGAGATGGTCGCCGTTTTGATTTCGACGCTCAACAAATGTCATTACTGACGGGTTCACCATTCCCGCGGTTTGGAAAAACTGCTGGACTCCCAAGGTTGGGAGGTGGAAAGGATTCAAAAACTGATTGTCCTCATTGGGGAAAATTTTGAAGACGCTGAAATTGGAGAGGCGGAAAAATCAATGCTTCGGTACGTGCAAAAGCTGACGGTTCAGCCATCGACGGTAAATTTATCTGATATTAATTTACTCAGACAGGCTGGATTCGATGATCTGGCGATCCACGACCTGTGTGCTGTCATCTCTTATTTTGGGTTCGTGAATCGAATCGCCAACGGGTTGGGTGTAGAATTGGAGTCTCAAGACCGAGGGCAGGTATCAGGGTGAGTGCTGAAAATCCGTCTTAATTCAACATCAAAATGAAAACTGGAATTATCAATGAAAAAAAAGGAAATTGCTTTTGGCGTTTCGGCGTTTGTTCTTTTGTTTGTCTCGATTGCCGTTGGTCAGAAACCCGAACCAGGCCAACAGGTGAATTGTCTTTTTAAGTACACCAATGGTGAAGACGAAAAGACGATGAAGTATGATTTGTTCGTTCCAAAGAATTATCAGGAGAAAAACAAATTTCCCTTGATGCTGTTTTTGCATGGGGCCGGTGAACGGGGAAATGATCTGACAAAAGTGAGAAGCTGGGGTCCACCTAAACTGGTTAAGAAGAGGAAGGATTTCCCATTTATTGTGATTTCTCCTCAGTGTCCAAAGGCGTCATCGTGGACCAAAAGGTTAGATGGACTTGAAGCCTTGGTTCGGCAGGTTGCGGGACAACTGAAAGTCGACCAGAAAAAAATCTATTGCACGGGTTTGAGTATGGGAGGTTTTGGAACCTGGGCTTTATGCGCGAAATACCCGAAGTTGTTTGCGGCGGCGGTGCCGATTTGTGGTGGTGGGAGATCCTCGACGGCAGCGAAACTGAAGGACTTGCCGATTTGGGTTTTTCATGGAGACGCTGATCGTGTGGTTCCTTATGCCTACAGTGAGAAGCTAGTCCAGGCAATCAAAAAGGCGGGTGGCACTCAGGTCAAGTTTACGACTTACAAAGGCGTTGGCCATAACAGTTGGAGTCAAGCCTATGCAACCGAGGAACTTTACAAGTGGCTATTATCACACTCTCGCAGGGTTGCTTCGTCAAAACCTCAAAAAGCGAATCCCAAACCTTCATCCGGGAATAACTGAATCCCAGAATCACTTTCCGCTATTGAGTGTGCAGGCACCGGGTCTTGAATGTGATTTGGCGTGAATTCAAACGGTTTGACCCTTGGGAAGATGCGCCTGAGAAAAACAAAAAG
>JAZABE010000043.1:0-1282 GCA_036137535.1 Planctomycetota bacterium
AAATCAAAAAGAATAATGAATCGCTCCGGAAACGTTACGGCGTCACAGGTTTTCCCTCAATTATTTTTTTGATGCCAGATGGTACACCCATTTTGAAAAGCGGTTACATTCAGGTAACCGCTGCACAGTGGGTCGAAGTGATTGACAAAAAACTTAAAGAGTCCCTTGCCCGATATCGATCTGAAAACCCGAACCCCGAATAAACCAATTGAAACCCTCAGCACCGCCAACCATGGGATTACTGGAAACGACTGGTTTTACACCGGCCATGGTCGCCTTGGATACCATGGAAAAAGGATTTCAAATTCAAGTCCTCCAGGCAGAACTCAATGACCTGCTTGGCGTCTGCATTAAAATCGTCGGTGATTTGGACCAAATCGAACCCGCGTTGTCTGCAGGAAAAGGGATTGCCGCTCAACTGCAAGGAGCACCGGTAACGACTTCTTTAAATCGTTGCGAAGAAGGCTGTTACTCAATCATTGATGTCCCCTCAGAATTCAACCCTTTGATACAACAAGACGTCATCCACCTTCCAAAAGGACAAAAAACAATGCCGGAAACACCTTCAATTGCTGCCCTTGGATTTATTGAAACGCAAGGTTTTACGGCCGTCTTTGAGGCAATCGATACGGCCTGTAAAACTGCCGAAGTCGAGGTTATTGGTAAAGAAAAACTGGGCGGGGGATACGTAACCGTTGTCCTCAAGGGCGACGTTGCCGCTGTCAAAACTGCTGTCGAAGCCGGGAGCCAAAAGGTCGATCAACTTGGAAAACTGGTTGCCGCGCACGTCGTGACCCGTCCCAGCCAATCCGTCCTTTGCCTCTTGCCGGACTGAAGAACATCCGATTGCCTGGTTACTGTTAACGGAGACGAATCCAACCTCTATGGAATCCAATTCCGCCGATCAATTAGGACGCGTTGCGCCTACACCGATCTGCCGACTCGCAAAAACCAAAAATCGTAAGTTATTGGTTTTCTATTTGTTTTTCGATTGTAACCTGTGATTCCAGAATTGATTTCGTCTCGATCGTCATTTCCCGAAACGGTTTTTCAGTCGCCATTTCCTGAGTCGTCCGAATCGAACGCAAGTAGCCATTAGCGTTGTCAAAGTCGATGGATCCTTTTTGACTCTGCGATTTCAACACCAAAGGTTTTTCCAAAGCATTTTCCGGTTGGTCCCGGAGTTCCGCGTTCGCTGAAATCGTAAAACGGGCCATCCCCAACGGTCGAGAAACCCCTTGGTAAGTAAAAACGGATTCAAACTGCGCCGTCCCAAATGTCA
>JAZABE010000044.1:0-1627 GCA_036137535.1 Planctomycetota bacterium
GATCAGAGGAACACGGGTGCCATCTTCCCAGATCGTACGTTTGGCCCAACGTTGTTTTTCACCAAGATGAAAACCGTGATCAGCAAACAGGACGATAATGGTGTTGTCTTTGTGGGGTGATTTGTCCAATGCATCTAAGACAAGACCAAGGCAATAATCGGCAAAGGCGATTGAAGCCAGATACGACTGAACGGCATGCTCCCACTGGCCTGCTGAGACGACCCAGTGATGCTCTGGTGAAACATGTTTTTCGTTGGTCAGTGCGATTGCATAGGGGCTCAGGTCTGCCCGGTCTTTCTCCTGCACAACAGGCAGCTTGATTTGATCTCTGGGGAACAGATCAAACCACTTCTTCGGTGCGAACATAGGTACATGAGGCCGGTAGAAGCCGACCCCCATAAAAAAGGGCTTCTCGGCCTGCTCCGGGATGGCGTGGAGTTTCTCGACAGCCCATTGTGCTATTTTGTAGTCGGGCATCATTTCATCTTTTTCAGGGAACGCCCCCCAGTCCCAAAGAGGGTGCCCGTGTGGTTGCGAAATTTTGGTGGTTGGTCGTGGACCAAATCCGCCCATGGAACCACCATATTCCTGGAAAAACCTCTGGTCTCCTCCATGGAAAATCTTTCCCGCAGCCAGTGTTTGATAGCCATGCCGAGCAAACCGTTCGGGAAGCGTATCTATTCCTGCGAGTTTGGGGGCTTTCTGTAGATCTGGTGATAGAAAATAGATACCCGAGGTGTGAGGATATCGACCAGTTTGCATACTTACCCGCGACGGATTACAGACCGGTGATTGGCAATGAGCATTCGAGAAGAGCGTTCCGCGACCTGCCAGACGATCAATGTTAGGCGTTTTTGCCTGAGGATGTCCCCCCAGGCAACCGGTCCAGTCGTTCAGATCATCGATGGAAATCAGCAGGACATTTGGTTTGCCAGCGGCAGAGACAGATTGCGAACTACTGGCCGTCAAAAAAATAAGGATCGTGAAAGTGATACGGAGTATGGGGAATTTATTCATGAATTTCATAACTACAAGCGATGGTTAAATCTGGTCGGGGTTGGAAACGGTACGTTCGTTGTGGATGTTTCCGGTATTGAGTGTTCCCGCCGGTTCAAAGAGGACGACCTCACATTCTTCTTCGGCTACCGGTTTATGTTCAACGTTTTTGGGAATCACGCAAATTTGTCCGGGGTTTAATTGCACCGAATGCTCTCGAAAATGAATGACCAGTGTGCCCCGGATGACCCAGAACAATTCGTCTTCCTGTTCGTGGAAATGCCAGTCAAATTCACCCAGCAGTTTGACCACTTTTACATGTTGACCGTTCAGCTCTGCGATCACTTTGGGTGACCAGTGTTCCTCGAAACTGTTCAGTTTTTCCGTGATGTCAATAACGTTCATCTTTGGCTCTTTGGAGAATTTACCATGACTTTGATTCGTTGTGTGCGGAAGTCGAACGCTGCCTCGGTCATTACTGCGGCGCGGTTATGCTATTACGCCAGATGTTACTCTGAGATTCGATGTTCTAAGGTTCATTCTACCGGCTAGAGAGACAGAGGTGTTATCAATCCCGGGGTCAGCACTCTTGGGATTCAGGGGATTGGTGTTAAATTGTTAAGGGTCACAG
>JAZABE010000045.1:0-3434 GCA_036137535.1 Planctomycetota bacterium
CAATTTACCGGCCGGGGGGATCATCGGCGTGGTCGGACCCAATGGTGCCGGCACAACCACTTTATTTCGCATGCTCACCGGCCAAGAAAATCCGACATCAGGATCTTTGACTGTTGGCGACACCGTCGAAATGGGATACGTCGACCAGTCCCGCGATTCACTCAAGGATAACGCAACCATTTACGAAGAAATTTCCGGAGGGCACGACAGCTTTGAAATGGGCGGACGAAACGTTAACGCCCGGGCCTACGTTTCGAGATTTAATTTTCGGGGACCCGATCAGGAAAAGACAGTTGGCGTTCTTTCTGGAGGCGAAAGGAATCGTGTTCACCTGGCAAAATTGTTACGGCGAGGTTCCAATGTTCTGCTCCTCGATGAACCCACCAATGATCTCGACGTGGATACCCTGCGGGCATTGGAAGAGGCCATCGCAAATTACGCCGGTTGCGTCGTCGTCACCAGCCACGACCGCTGGTTTCTTGATCGATTGGCAACCCACATCTTGGCATTCGAGGGAGATGGCTACCTGCATTGGTGTGAAGGTAATTACCAGACCTACGAACAACCACGACGGGAACGCCTGGGAATCAACCCTGACGAACCGAAACGATTCCGGTATAAAAAAATGATGACGTAAATCAATGTTCGGATTAGGGTTTGGCTTGTGATCGGAAACAACCTCGAAATCATTGTTGACGGTTACAACTTCCTGATGACCACTGGAATGATGGGGACTCAGGTTGCCGATATCGAGTTAGAACAGGGGCGACGCCGATTACTCGACTTCTTGGCACAGGTCTTTCCAAATGCGAAGGATCGGAAAAAATTCACGATCGTTTTTGATTCCCGCACAAAACTAAGCTTGCCGACTACTCTCGTGGTCAACGATTTGCAGGTGCGTTTCTCCAAGGGATACAGTTCCGCCGACGAATTGATCATGGAATTGATTCGCGCCAATCACGTTCCCAAGAGACTCCTCGTGGTATCCAGCGATCATGAAATCCAAACCTGTGCGCAACGCCGCAAAGCCAATTTCGTCGATAGTGATCGCTGGCTGGACCTCATTGAATCCATCCCTTCAAAATCTGACAAACTCGACCCTGAAACCAAAGACCCTGAAGCCCAAAACCTCAAGGACACACAATCCGACGATTCCGCCTATTGGTTAAGCGTCTTCACACAAGAATTGGCGGATGACTTCATTGATAATCACGAACCCAAAAACGATACCACTACAAGCTCGGGCAATTCAGAACAGTCGCGGGATCCTGCCCCGAACGCAAAATCTGATCAGGATTCAGAAAACCAGATTGATCGCCGATCGGAAAGGGAACTGCAGGGTTCAAGCGATTTTGATGGAATTTTTCCGCCCGGCTATGCAGAAGACCTACTCGAAGACGACTGATAGGGTGATTGGATCAGTCCAAAATATTTTCTTGCTTTTTTAAGTCCAAACGGCAGTCTGCAACCCAATCTTCACGGGTATATTCAATCACCGATGTGTCAGTTTCTCGGAGTTCAATCCGATTCAAGCAAAAGCCTTGCTCCGTAATTTCTGTGAATAACTGAAAGGCAATATTTTCAACCGTTGAGGGGAATTCAAGAATTTTCATTCGGAATTCTTCACCATGTTTTTGCTGGTGCCCCAGCAGAGTCTCATACAGCGGATCTTCACGGTTCACGATAAAACAGTGATCGTAAAAATCTTTGATCAGCGGTTCGATCTTGGCATCAAAGTCACCAAACAGGGTCGACAACGCTCCATCCCGTTCCACTTCGAAAAAACAGGTCAAACCATAGCGGTGACCATGGAGGTTGCGGCATTTATCCGATAACTGTTCGTTTCGGTGAGCCGCGTAAAATTTGTATTGTTTCTGGATAATCATATAGTAAGCCTCAGAATGACCTGCATTTTATCCCAATTCCAGGAGAACCGCTAGGAATTCCGGGTCGGCGGTCGGGCTCATTCAAAATCAACTAAAATGGAAATTTCTCGAGTACCACTGGAACCAAGCCGTGCGTTCTCCCCAAGAACGAAACCCCGAATTGTTTAAATCCTCGTTTTTTTTCAGTTTCACAGCCCCACAACCTGTCAAAATCTACCGGTTAAGCTGTGTTTTCCTTCTACACAGCCTTTAACCGAAACGTTGATTTCGAAAACTGGTCAATGGATGCCGACCAGGGCACTTCTACCTCTTAAACCAATTCTAACTGTTACACCAGTTTTGCAAATCAGATTAAAAAATCGCGTTGTAACGGTGTTCCGGTTTGTATCAAAAATATGCCAAAAACCAGCCAAAACCGTCGATCAGAAAAGTGGACGTTTTTTTGATCCGTACAGTGTCTTGAATCCATGAAAATTGCTAAGCCATCTCGCCATCCACTTCTGTGCCTAGGACTGCTTGTGG
Organism: Planctomycetota bacterium; assembly: GCA_036137535.1. Lineage (GTDB taxonomy): Bacteria > Planctomycetota > Planctomycetia > Pirellulales > Pirellulaceae > JABAAE01. The sequence continues at coordinate 2,409 of JAZABE010000045.1, forward strand.
TGCTGAGCATGACGGTACAAAACCAGGCCGTGGCCCAGCAGGTCTACCGAGATTATGTTACCGATCGCAATGCCCAGTACTCCCCTTTCGATTACCAACAGCGGGGCCTGGTTTACCGATTTCAAACGGGGCACGCCGGCATTTTTGGTCAATGTGATAATGACCGTCAAAAAATGGTTTCACCCTATATCGATTGGCACTGCAGATCATCGAACAGTTTGCCAACCGGGCAATTTTCATGGGAAATTATCAGCGATCTTTTTCGAAAAAAACAAAGACACGAAGACGGTGCTTGTGGTTGGGGAGGATGTGCCCGCTGCAATCGACCAGAGGCTCACTGCCAATGCGATGATTTTTACGAAGAGAGTCCCAATGTCCCAGCTCCAACCGTTCCTGCCAGTGATCTAAGACCACAATTGCGAAATCAAGGGAGCATACAATACCGGCCAAACGAAAGAAACTTAGTTCCTCCATCCAATGCTCCCAAGTCGTCATTCAGTAAAACATCAGGGCCAATTGCCTATTCTGCACTGGCCCGTCAAAAGCAGACGCCTGTCGAAAAATTCAATCGAGGATTGACTGCCGAACCACCGAGCCGTCCCACGAACCGGAAACCCGTCACCTCTGGACGAATCAACGATCCACGCTATCGTTCAAGGTCCAAACGAGTTCCTGAAAACCAGTTTGATCGGCACGGGGAACCGTATTCAGCGAAACCCTCCCGCAACACCACTCCTTTTAGGCTTTCCGGTGGGCGTGTTTTCTCGCAAACTGAATCTAGCAGTGCAACGCCTGATCAAGGTCAGCAATCAGGTCCTCAATATTTTCAATTCCAACAGATAGGCGGATCAGCGAATCGTTGATTCCGTGCTTAAGACGGTCCTTTCGGTCATAAGCTGCATGCGACATCGATGGGGGGTGTTCAATCAGCGACTCAACGGCCCCGAGGCTGACCGCGAGCTGAAAAACCCGGGTCGCATCGACGACTTTTTTTGCATCGGAAAATCCCCCGTCCACTTCGAAACT
>JAZABE010000046.1:0-4444 GCA_036137535.1 Planctomycetota bacterium
GAATCGAACTGTCCAGATGTTTGAAGAAAGGGTACAGAAAGTACTCGATTACGCGCCTTTCACCGATATTAATATCGGTGATGACCGACATGCCGGGGAGTGGCTTGAAATTTTTCGGCTTCATGAACTTTGGAGACCGGTCAAAGTCCATGGTAACGCGAGCTTTGTAAACCGAGACGGTTGGTTGTCCTTCCGCTCCCGGTTTTTGCACAGTTCCTTCTGAAATGGTACGGATCGTGCCGTTGAGAGTTCCGTACTTCTGGTATTCGAATGAGTTCATTTTAATACGAACCGGCAATTCCTGATTTGCGTTCAGTTGGCCAATGTCTTTCCCGTTTATCTCAACTTCTGCTTCAAGTTTGGCATCGATTGGCATTAATCGCATCAAGGGTTCACCTGCTTGGACCATGGATCCAACAGTCCGTTCGGCAATCTGAATTACGTAAAATTCTTCATGGGGAAGACCGGCTGGAACCGAAATCGTCGATTTTTGTTTATTGTAATTAGCCTTATCTAAGGCCTGTCGGGACTTGTCCAGTTCTTTTTGAGCTTCGAGCTGTTCGGCGATGGCTGTTGCCTTCCATTCGGCCAAAAAAGCTTCCATCGAACGTTTGGAAGTTGCCAATTCCGCGGTGGTTTGCCGCTGTTGGCCCTGGATGCGGATCACTTCGACGTGATACCTTTTGAGTTGGAGTTGCGTTTCTTCAAGTTGAATCTTGTTAATTGAACTGCGTTTTAATAATTGGATTTCCCGTTTCTCGCGAACAGCATAATCGTCCCGCATCTCAGTGTATTGTCCTTCAAGCCGCCGGTCTTCTTCATGTTTGATTTTCAGCTTTTCCAAGGTGGAAAGAAATTCGGCAAGTTTTGCCTCGCGGGCTGTCTTGCGAATCAAAAAGTTGCTGAATTCACGCTGGAAATCCGCTCTGTCTGATTGGGGGATATCGGGAGGGATCGCGAAGATTTCGTCAGCCAATTCTGCTTGAATCCGTTTGATCTTGGCATTGGATTTTCGGATATCACTTTTGAGTTGTTCGACATCAGAATCGGTGAAGGTCGGGTCAAGTTCGACGAGGATTTGTCCCGTTTTGACGCGATCAAATTCTCGCACCTTGATTGATTTAATCGGAGCGCTGACCACGGGCTGAATAACAATCGGTGGATCAACAGGAACGAGTTCACCTTGGGAGACTACGATCTTGTCGACCTTGGCCCACCAAGACCAGGTGACGGCAGTACAAATCAGGAGAATAGTGATGTATAAAGTCCAGCGAGCGCCTCCCGCGACTTTTTTATACTCCAATTCGACGGCATCGGATTGAAAAGGCAAAACAGCCTTGGCGATTTTTGCTTTTCGCTTGGCATCTCGGTGTTGACGTTTCCGTTGTTTGCGCAGCTCCCTCGCAGACATCGGTTTTTCAGCCGTTGCATCGTTCATGTGAGAACCCGATTGTTGTTCAGACGCGCCTGCTCCGTGGTGGGAGCTGGGAGCTACGCCTGGCCCCTCTGTTGATACCATAATTCTTTGTAAACCTGACAAGACTGAAGTAGCGTTTGATGGCTACCGATATCGGCAACTTTTCCTCGTTCCAGCACGACAATTGCATCAGAACCAGTGAGAGTGGAAAGCCTGTGTGAGACAATAATGACTGTTCTTCCTTTTGCGATTCTGGCCAAGTTGGCCTGAACGATCGCTTCGCTTTCTGGATCCAGGGCACTGGTCGCTTCGTCGAAGATAAGGATTCTTGGATCTGTTAGAAGTGCTCTGGCGATTGCGAGTCTTTGTTTTTGACCACCTGAAAGGTTGCTGCCATTTTCTTCAAGCATCGTGTCAAAACTTTGTGGCATTCGTTCAATGAACTCGTCGGCGCCAGCAAGTTTTGCGGCGTAGACAATTTCTTGGAAGCTGGCATTTGTTTTTGCCCTGCCAATGTTTTCTCTAACGGTACCGCGGAACAGGAAGTTTTCCTGGAGAACGACACCGATGTTTCGCCGCAAATGCGCAATGTCGAGTTCCCGGATATCAAGCCCATCCACTCGCATGATACCAGCTTGCATCTTGTACAAACCCTGCATCAATCGCGTTAATGTCGTTTTTCCAGAACCACTGCGTCCGACAACTCCCACGACTTTTCCTGCAGGGATCTTGATCGAGATATCATCCAGCGCTGGAGGACTGGTGGGGGAGTAGTGAAACGTAACGTTTTCAAATTCCATACTTCCTTCATAAGTCGGTCTCAACCCACGATCGATTCCTTCTTCTTCCGGATTATTCATGACGGTTCCGAGCATTCGAACAGACAATGCTGTTTCCTGGTAGGAATGTACCAGGGAAACAAGTTGAACCAAGGGACCGGTAACCCTTCCAGCAATCATATTGAATGCGACCAAAGCACCAACGCTGATCTCGCCGCTGAATACCAAGTTGGCACCGACACAAATCACCATCACGGTCATCAATTTTTCAAGGAATTTTGAAATGCTGGTGGCAACGGTTGAGATCTTTCCAACGCGGTAATGCATGGCAACACTTTGGGCCGTCTTATCATCCCATTTCTTTTTCTGGACGGGCTCCATGCCCAATGCTTTCACAGTTTGAATTCCATGGATCGATTCAACCAGCATTGCCTGGCGATCGCCTTCCGCCTGATAGAGTGCTTCCAGTCGGCGTCGATAAGGTCCCAGCAACAAACCGATGACTAAACCGAGTAGCCCGGAACCAATCAAAACGACCATTAACAATGTCGGGCTGTACCAATACATAACCGGAACAAACACTAACAATGCGGTGGCATCGAGTGCGGTCATGAATAGACTTCCGGTGAGAAATTCACGTATGGAAGAGGTTTGCTGCATGTGTTTGGTCAGTACACCTGCAGTGATATGATCGAAAAACGTAATCGGTAGTCGGAGTAAATGCTGAAATGTGCGTGTGGAGACTCGGACGTCGATTTTGCTGGTAGCATTAAGTAACAGGTAGCCTCGCATGAAATTCAAGACGCCATCGAAAGCCAATGCGATTACAATTCCAACTGTCAGTACGGTTAAGGTTTGCACGGCACTGTTGACCAGCACCTTGTCGATGACTATCTGGAAAAATAGGGGTGTGACCAAAGCGATCATATGAATAAAGATGACCGCGACGGCAACATCAACGAATGAAGTCCACTGCTTGAAAATTTCTGGAATAAACCAACGCAAACTGAAGGGTTGGTTCTGCTCAAGCAAGCCAAAGTGCTTTTTGATCAGGATTGACTCACCATCCCAGTTTTTGAGTAACTCTTCCTTGTTCACGAAAATGAAATCATGGCGATCTGCCAAAGGATCAAAAATCGCGATTTGAGTTTCTGTTTTTCCGTTGACTTCGGCTTCGCGGCTTCCAACAAAAATGACGTAATTGCCATTTTTTAGTTTGGCCATGACTGGAAATGCTTCTCCCATTTGGAGCAGGTCTTTCCAGCGTATGCGCGTTGATTTCGCCTTGAGTTTATTATCTTTCGCGATTCTTAGAATTCGGCGAAGGGTGGGTTCTTTTTCTTCCAGCGAATATTCGTGAATAATTCGCTCGGAGCTGATGTCAACCGAATGGTGACGGGCGATTAAAGACAAACAGACCAGAGAAGTGTGGGGGTTTTTCTTGGGTTCCTGTGAATCCAATGAACCGGCTGGTCCAGACGGTTGGCTGGGGTTACCGGAAGAGTTGGCCGGCTCTGGGGTGGGGTCACCGACTGTTTCATCAGGCTTGCGGGTTTCACCCAGCATTTCGTCGGACCCAAAAACAACATCTTCGGGAGACGGTTGCTCGCTTTCAAATCGCGATGTTTGTTTCTTACTGGACATGACTCTTGGGGGACCTCATTTACCCTTTTTGACGGCGAATCCGGATAATCGTTCCAATACGAAAAAACCTCGTCCACATTGCGGACGAGGCACTTTGTTTTTCGTGATGTTGCGTCGTATCCGGGTTGGTCCCCAAGTCTACGAGGGAATTGCGAGATAGCCAAACTGATCTTGGAAATCAGTACGCTCAAATCGCTGTAAATTATTGGTGGCCTGCAGAAAAATCGATCCAAGACTCATATCCTGACCGATTTGCTCACCCTCGTTATCGAAAAGTTTCAAGGTTTCAACACGAGACCCACCCCAATTCATGTTTTTTAGTGTGACTGTCCCCTGGGATTTCTTGCCATTCATGGTCAGAGAGATCTGTAGATCCCGTCCGTTGATTTTGCGGAATGTAAGGTCTTGTTTGAATGAATCGAAATTGTCGTGGAAGGCATGCATTTCAACAGTGTCTTTACCACCGCCGCGATCTTCGTTGACAGTCAATTTTCCATTGCCCAGCTCGTAGACATAGGTATCGTGACCTTCGTTTCCAATCGCGGTATCATCACCACCCTTGGTGGCAATAATATCGTTTCCGCGTCCTCCGATTATTCGGTTA
>JAZABE010000047.1:0-3120 GCA_036137535.1 Planctomycetota bacterium
GCAACTTTGTAGGCTGGATCCTGAACATCACAGGCCATCATCTGTTGATAGCACTCCAATGGAAATTTAGCATCGATGGCCATATCACCCGTTGGCGGTGGCAAACGAAGTCAAAACGGTAAGTAGAGAAAATATAACCAGTCGATTTTTGATGATTGTGGAGTTACGGCAAACGCCGCACGTAAACGTAGTAGGCACTCAGGATCGTGTTGTTTTTTCCCTTGAACCAGGTGTGCAAGGCGGTGGGGCCTTTCTTTAAATTCAGGGTAAAAGTGGCTGTTTTGTTTTGGGGGGTGACCCGTTGGGTGAGCCCTTCAAATTGGTAGGGTTTTTTTTGGGCGATGTCGAGGTGATTATGACCGCTGAAGTAGAGCATGGCCTGACTGATCGGAATCGCTGTTCCCGTTCCGTCAGGCAAGGTCCCGCTAATGGTGCCGTTGGTTTCCCTGGGCCATCGGCGAAGCTCGATTTCGTATCTCCCCGCCTGGGCAACATCGAGTAGCCAATACCCGCTTTTTTGCACGCCCCGGAGAACTTGTCCCTGTTGATCAACAAAGACATCAAGCCACTCGGTCGCGGCCAGTTTGGTGAGGTTCTCGTGTTTAGACCCGATGATAATTCGTTGGGGTTGATTGGCCAAGTGTTTGACTTCTTTCCACCAGGAGTGGAGGTGCTTGCGCATCTTGGCAACCAGTTCGGGATGCTCCTGGATGACGTTTTTCCGCTGGAGCGGATCAGACTCGAGGTCGTAAAGCTCACGATCTTCCAGAAGTCTCCAGCGTTTCCAGAGAACGGCAGCCTGGTCAGCCCGCATCTGAGTTTGAGAGTAAGGTGACGGGTAATTTGAAAAACCCGGCATGCGGCTGTAGTTGATCACCAAGATTCGGTCTTCAGGCACTTTTTTCTTTCCCTTGAGAACCGGTGCCAGGCTGATGCCATCAAACTTGAAATTTTGTTTCGGTTGGATCCCGCAGAGTTCCACCAGGGTGGGCAGAACGTCCTGAACCTGGGTCAATCCAGCAATGTCACGGGGGTCGCCCAGGTCCCCCTTGGGCCAACGGATGAAGCAAGGTACGCGATGTCCGCCTTCCCAAATTTCGGTTTTTCTACCTCGCATTCCGGCGTTAAAATATTGGGGGCCCAACAGACTGCCATTGTCCGTTTGAAAAATAAGGATCGTGTTTTCTGCCAGGCCTTGATCATCGAGAAACTTCATCAGTTGACCCATGTTCCAGTCGATGTTGCGAATCATCCCCAAGTAGAGGCTGAGGCGTTTCTTGAGGGATGCATTCAAGTGATTGAATTTGGCCTGGGCTAAAACGTTGGTGATTGCCGCGCGATCTTTTTCCTTGGCGATAAAAGGACCGTGGGGAGTGTTGGTTGCCAGATAGCAAAAAAAAGGCTGACCGTCTTTTGCTGATTCCTCCATGAATCGCTTGGCTTCGGCAAAAAAAACGTCAGTGCAGTAACCCTGGTATTTTTGGTCCCTGCCGTTGTGCGTGTAGGTGTCATCAAAATAGTCGTTGCCCCAGTAACTGGGGACCGATGGGATGGAAGAAGAAGGGTACCAGACACTTTCTTGAAAGCCTCGGTCCTGTGGCCGGAAAGGATAATTGGCCCCCAGGTGCCACTTCCCAAAGACGCCGGTGGCGAAGCCTGCATCACTGAAATAGTTGGCGATCGTCGGGATTTCCGGACGAAGCAGGGCTCGCCCGCTGCTGACGTTGACTGCCCCGTTGCGGGCGGCGTCCATTCCGGTCAATAACTGTCCGCGAGTGGGTGTGCACATGGGTGAGACATGGTAATCGGAAAGCCGGATACTTTGCCCGTGCAGGCGATCGAGGTTGGGCGTTTGCAAGATCGGATTGCCATGGACCGAGAGTTCGGGATAGCCTTGATCATCAGTCATCACGATGATGACATTGGGTTTGGAGTCTGTGGCCTGAACCGCTGGATTCAACCAGAATGACAGCGAGGCCGTAGCAAAGATCAGAAGTGTTGCTTTCATGGTCGCTTGGAACAAGAGAAAGAGGTTGAACTGGTTCCAAGTATAAACCACTTCGCGGTTTGAATCTTGTGGGTAGAAATCTTGGTTAATCGTTCCGTTGGCCGGACGATGAACATAGGTGTGTGTTCGAACCAGTGGAGATAACGAGAATTGGATAATCAGTTTTGAACCCGTTTGCTCTTTAAGGTGATTGGATTCGCTCTACAATTGAGTTCGTTTTGTTGAGTAGCAAATCCGCGGATCATCGGTTGTTTGGCGGTGAACCCTTACCAACGAGGTGCTTAGGAAAATGAAGCAAGAACCGAAACAAATTATCCCCCGTTGGTACTGGGGGGTTGTTGGTATGGCCCTGGTGTGGAACCTGTTCGGGTGTGTCGCCTTCTTGATGGAAATGTTTGCCCAGGAGGACATGATGTTGGAATGGACCGAGACTCAGAAAGAGTGGGCTCGGTCGATTCCAGGTTGGATCTATCTAATCTACGCGATTTCGGTTCTCGCCGGCTTGGGTGGCAGTGTTGGTTTGCTTTTGCGAAAGCAGTGGGCCGCTTTTTGGTTTGGTTTTTCCCTGGGAGGGGTGCTTGTTCAAATGGGTTACACCCTGATCATTGCTGGCGGGTTGCAGGTCATGGGAGTGTCCGGCCTGATCATGCCTGCGATAATCATTCTCCTGGCAGGAAGCCTGTTGGTTGTGTCGTGCTGCGTGAAGAGTCGGGACTGGTACACAACAGTTTCTCTGGCCGGGGAAGACCGGTAAAACCTCATACGATTCAGACCCAATGAACTTGCCCGGGCTCTCGAGCCTTCCTGGGCTGAAAAGCCGCATCTCACGTTAACCCTTGGGACGTCCATGCAGACCGAGATTGCCGGTAGCCAACACCGGTTTCCTGTCAGGGAGGGTCAATGTTTCATCCAGTTTGGGATGGGAACGGTAGTTAGTGGGTTGCTTAAGTCACCGTAACCAAACAACCTCATTAGGATTCACCTGCCACCCCTATTGACTGGGTTTTCAATTCAAGCCGTGCTTGGACCTCAGCAGCGCACGCTCAAATAGCCTTGCATGTAAAGGCGTTCTATTGACTCTACCCATTCAACTCGATGCGAACCTGTCGGTG
>JAZABE010000048.1:0-2400 GCA_036137535.1 Planctomycetota bacterium
CATCGACTGTCATTGGTTTCAATTCGCCATACTTGCGAACCCCAGCCACGCCAAGCGTCACCACGCGGCCGTCCTTGATCACACACGCCACCAGACCAACTAGTTCATGTTTCTTTAAGGTTTTTTGTAGAAACCGGGTAGTCGCCGCATCTTCTTGCTCCCGTTGCCAACCCAACACCGGAGTCTGCCAGAGTAAACACCAAGGCAAAACCACCGCAAACCAAATTGTCGTTTTCCCAACACCTAACATGGCCTTCTTCCGTAGCTCCCAACCCAAACCCAGCTCCATTCTAACCCATGATCTCAACAGGAAGGCCATTGAGTCAAACCCGAGCTGTGCACCGGCTTCACTACCCTTTATTCGATCCTTTTCCACTGCCGACTGATTTCCCAGAAGGAAATCACCCGTAAAAAGTTCGGTAAACAACATAACAACAGATCAGATGAAAAAAGACAGCCGACCAAAATCGAACCCGATAAAAAACACTCTCTTTTTCAGATCGAAAAACAAACTGCGCCAACAGGCTTCCAGGCCAGCCTCCAAATCCATCAATCATGTGCCGGGTGGCCTCGGGAATTCTTGATTTATCATTCCGGACGAGCCAGTGGTTCATTACACAACACACAAACCCGCCGATGCAGAACAAAGGGAAAAAGAAACACAAGTAAAACCTTGTCATCCAAAACCCCAAGAAAGAACCAATTAAAATGGTGTCACCCAATGCCAACTCCAATTCATGCACTCCAACTACCTTCGCTTATTCACCGATCACGATTCACTCACCGTGACTCAACGATTCGAACGTCTTTAAATTTTGCTTCATTGTTTCCAGCCAATCCACCGAACCGTCTCTCACGTTGAAACAAGGACACACTACAACACACTGGATTTCAAACTTTTCAGCCAGAATTCCCCGTGTCTGTTCGAGCGGCTCATCCTCCCAAATCAGGTAGCGGGCAGCATGATCGACAAGTAATTCCTCCAATTCACTAATCGACTCTTCATCGGGTAAGACATCGGGTTCCCAAATTACGGATTTTGCATTGAGTCCATAGCGCCGCGAAAAATACTGATAAATCGGGTGCGAAAACACCAAGGGTTGGCCAGCAAGTTTTTTTCCGGCAGCCTTAAAACCGTCGTCCAGTTCATTCAATTCGTTTGCCAGTTGTTTGTAATTCTCTTCAAATAAACCACCTTTGGAAGGCACTAACTTTTTGAATCCTTCCTTGATCGCAAAAGCTTGTAATCTGGCCTGTTCAAAATCCAACCAAGTCGTAAAAGCAGTTCCGACATGCGAATGCTCGCCCGCGGGACCGTGTTGGTGAACAAAACTTTCTTCCATTTCAATGAACTGATCAGAAAAATCTTCTGAAGTGTCGACTTGTTTGCTTTCGGGAAGAGAAACAGTTGGCAACCACTTGCTGTAACTGGCGCCGTTGATCAATATCAGGTCAGCCTTCTGAAAACCCGCGATCACCCGACTCGTGGCTTGCCAAAAAGCAGGATCGATGTCCTTCGGTAAAGGGAAAATCACTTCCACTTCATTCCCACCGATCCGTTTTGCCATGTACTCCAGCGGATAGTTGACGACATAGACCTCTGGCCGTGAGTTAACGTTCTTTTGCGGAAGCTGTTTTTTCGATGGTTGGCAACCCAAGGTCAAGAACGATAGGGAAAACCCAATCCAAAATAAGGCTGAACGGTGACTGGGACATGCTGTTCTGCTTTTTGCCTGCTGGTTTCTGTTCATCGATCGATGCATTTCCGGTAATTTAATTGACAAGGCGACTGGGCGAGAATCTTCGAGAAAAAGAGCGAACCCAATCCTAATTGATACCGCCATTGCATAGGAAGATGCCCTATTTTAATTAAATCGACTGAAATTGAACGAAACAAAAAAATGAGCAATGGGTTTAGATAGAGCTGAAAGGCAATCAACCCCAAAACCAATCAAAAGGATGCCCTAGATGACTCGTCTCTCCTGTATCACTTGCTTGTCAACTGCGTTTTTGACCTTTCTGGCCTACACCGCTGAATTATCAGCACAACCTAGTCGTCAGCGAGAACGCGGGACCGAACAGCGAGAACGTGAGTCCGCAAGGGAAAAACACCACCGATCACACCCAAAAAGGAAGTCACGACAAGCCAAACAATCACGGCGCCACGGGGAAGCCGCACAGAAGGATCACGAATCATCCAGGGCCAATAATTCGCGCGGTCGAGGTTCACATCCAGCAAGAAGTCCAGGCAAAAAATTCAGGGAGAATGGAAAACCGGATGCTTCGGGTCGCTAAAACTGTATAGAAAGGCACCAAAAAGAGTGTCGACGCCTTGTTAATCAAGGGGACGAGAAACGCCGTCGGGAATGGCAGTAAAAAGAACGACGCGAAGAAGCAAGG
>JAZABE010000049.1:0-33725 GCA_036137535.1 Planctomycetota bacterium
TGTCTTCGTCTTCCTCTTCTAAATCATCCTCGCCATCTTCCCATTGCTCTTCGTCATCCTCTTCGTCATCCTCTTCGCTGTACTCCTGCTCGTTGTCTTCGTCTTCCTCTTCTAAATCATCCTCGCCATCTTCCCATTGCTCTTCGTCATCCTCTTCGTCATCCTCTTCGTCGTCCCCCTGCTCATCATCTTCGTAATCGTCCAATTCTGCTTCGTCGTCCTGGTGATCTTCATCCGACAATATTGGCAGCAAGCAAGGCTTCTGGTTGAAGAATGCCGCCTTCTGGATATCAAATGCTCGCAAAGCAGGAATGGTCACGATGAAATGCTCCTTAGCCGTAGTCTTCTAATGTTTCTGCTGTCGCCTCTAGCGAACTGGGAAACGGGTTATCCGTGGTTGTCCTGAAATATTCTGTTTTCGGCAAGTCCTCTAATTTATCTAAACCAAAATATTTTAAAAAATATTTGGTTGTTGTATACAAAAAAGGCCTCCCCAATTCTTCACTCCTTCCACTGATTTTGACATATTTTCGATCCATCAATTGCCTGAGCACTTCTCCACAGCTGACTCCTCGGATTTGTTCAATATCAGCCCTTAAGATGGGTTGTCGGTAGGCCACTATCGACAGTGTTTCTAAGGCTGGGTCCGACAACTTGGTTTCTCTGTTAAAACCGTGAAGCCTTCGGATCCAAGGCGCTAGTTCCTGGTGAGTCATTAGCTGGTAACCGCCAGCAATTTTTTCGATACGGAATGCCCTGCCAAACTCCGCATATTTCCGGTTTATTTGCGTGATCACCGTTCTAGCCTCTGTCCCGTCCGCTAAATTGGCTAATTTGGCTATGTGCCGAGTATTGGTAGGCTCTTTGCTAATCAACAAGACTGCCTCTACCCGTTGCATTACGGTATTCGGGTCTGCGTTATCCTGACTCTTAGCTGAATCACGGTTTTGTGGATGCCGGAAAAATGCCTTTTTAAATTGTTGGCTGGTATCCTGGTATTTTGATGAGAGAGAGACCCTAGAAAGGCTGGTTGATTTACGCACGTTATTAGCCCTAAACAATAAGTGTTTTTCTTGAGTCATTGCTTTTTACAAATCACGAGTGAGTATCTCTTTTGTCGAAAATATCTTCAACCTTAATTATCACTCCCCCCTCTCCATGTCCTTAATTTACCTCGACAACAACGCTACGACCTTGATTCACCCGGATGTTTCTGCCGTGGTTTCGAGCACTTTGGCTAAACAGTTTGCCAACCCGGCAAGCCAGCACCAAGCGGGTCGGCTTGCTCGCCAAAATCTTGAATCAAGCCGGAAAACCGTTAGCGATTGCCTTGGATTGTCTGAAAATGACCGGTTTCTTTTCACCAGCGGGGGCACTGAAGCAAACAATCTAGCGATTTTGGGTCACTTTCCCTGTAATGAGAGCTTGGTTGGAAAAAATATTGTTGCCTCGTCCCTTGAACACCCTAGCGTCCAAACAGCTCTGGAATTTTTAGAGTCACGAGGCCTAGAAATCCGATGGGTCCTCCCCAATGCCCTAGGTGTAGTGGAAGCCGCTGATTTTATTGATCGCTTCGATACACATACCAAACTGGCTTGCTGCACCCTGGCTAATGGTGACATCGGGACAATTCAGCCGGTTGATCAAATCGGTCAAGCTTGTTGTGATTCCAAAATACCGTTTCACGTTGATGCCGTTCAAGCTGTTGGAAAAATAGAATTTGACTTTCCTTCGCTAAACTGCACTTCTTCTTCTATTTCCGCCCATAAAATCCATGGTCCCACCTCTGTTGGTGGGTTAATGTTAAAACACGGTCTAAAAATCGATCCCTTGTTTTGGGGTGGTTTTCAACAAGATGGCATTCGTCCTGGAACAGAAAGCATTTCCTGTGCTGCTGGTTTATCTAAGTCTCTTGAAATTGCTACTGTTTCCTTGTTTTCCAACACTGCTTTAGTCCGTTCTTTAAGAGATGAATTTGAAGAATTAGTTCTCTCTAAAATCAACTGTGCCCAAATAAATGGTTTTCAAGCCAATCGCCTTTGCAACACTACCAATATTTCTTTTCTAGGTGTCGATCGCCAACAGTTTGTCATTGCTGCCGATCTGGCTCATTTAGCTTGTTCTACCGGATCCGCCTGCTCTAGTGGTTCAAGCCAACCATCTCCAGCTTTAGCTTCCATGAATTGTCCAAAAGAGGTGACCGATTCAGCCGTTCGCTTCGGATTTAGCAGTTTCAATCATCGTTCTGATGTCTTTCGGGCTGTCGATCTTATTGCTTCTATTATTTCAAAAATAAAAGCACCTAAATAACTCGCGTTTTCCCTCTAGGGCCAGTCGATACTAACCCCCTTTTTTGATAGAATCAGCGGTTTAGCTTATCCTTTTTTTCTGCCAATTTCTGTGACCTTCGATTCGTCTTTTTCGCTGCGTCCTGTTTCCTCGCCTGGGCTCAATCCTGCCGAGTCTCTAGGTGTTTTACCGCCTTCTGATTCCACCGTTCCGCCACTCTGTTTTGGCCCTGAAAATTCCCTTGTTCAAACTTTTTTACCTGAACATTTTTTTCCCCTTGACCCCGCTCTTTTCCCTTTATTTTTATATGGTCCTTCATCCTGTGGAAAAAGTGAATTAGCCCTTTATATTGCTCATAATATTTCACCTGCAACCAACGTTTATTCTTTTTGTCTTTCTGATTTTTACAGAAATTTTATAGACGCTATTGAACTCAATCAATTAAAAGAATTTAGGGCTTCTTTTACTTCTGAAAACACCGTTCTTTTAATTGATAATTTTGAACAAGTTATTAATCGACCTTCTCTTTTTAATGAGTTGATTTTCCTTTTGGACAATTGTCCAAAATTAATTATCACCAGCACCCTTCATCCCTCTGACTTAAATAAACTTCCCTATCAAATCACTAGTAGAATTTTTAGTGGACTTTCTATTCCGCTTGATAATCCTTCTTCTATTACCAAAAAATTCATACTTAAAAATGAAATTTTAAAACTAGGTACTACTATCTCCGATCCAGCTGCTTCTTGGCTGGTCAACCATTTTGGTTTTTCTTTACCTGAAATTAAACAGGTCGTTTCTAAACTTAGAATCCACCATGATTTTTCTAAACCAATTGAACGTCCTTCTCTTCTTACCATTTTTCACCATACTCCTGGCCCCCCCATTTCCCTGAATGATATTGCCAACATCGTCTCTAAAAAACAAAAATTAAAGACAGCTGATCTAATAAGCCAATCGAGAAAACGGTCTATTATCCTGGCTCGTGGTTTAGCTATTTTTATTGCCAGAAAATTTTTCCAATACAAATATGATGAAATTGGCCGTTTTTTTGGCAACCGCGACCACACCACCGTTTTACACGCTTACAGAAAAACATCTCTTTCCGTAGATAAAGATCATGATTTTAAAATTTTAATCAATGACATCTTGTCTGACCTTAAAGTGACCGCTGATTCTTTCAGTGTTTAACTTTTGTTTTTTTTATTTTTATAACTGTTTATTAATTCTTTAATTATCAACTTTTTAAAATAAGCCCCTATTAATTAATAACCATATTCAAAGCTTCCACACTTACTTTCAACAAACAATAAACATCTTTTTCAATAAAATTTTTAAATAAAAAACTTAAATATAAAAGCAATTGTTAATAAAAATTATTTAGTAACACTTTTACGGCTCTTATTACTACTTTCTCTAAATTTAAATATTATTAGAAGAGAGAATTAAACAGTGAAAATAGAAATTAACCGAGAAGATTTTCTTTCAGTCTTCCAAACAGCAGCAGCTATAGCTCCATCGAGAAGTCCTAAACCAATACTTCAAAATGTTAAATTAATCGCTGAAAAAAACAGCGTAACCATTTTGGCTACTGATCTTGAAATAGGGGTAAGAGTTAAAGTTGGTGAAGTAAAAATAGAAAAATCCGGCAGTGTTGTTTTGCCTGTAGGAAGATTCAATGCTGTTTTAAGGGAATCAACAGACGAAAAATTATTAATAGAAACAAATGACTCAGGGTCAGTTGTTAAGGGAAAAAACAGTCAATTTAAATTACAAGCAGAAAGCCCAGAAGAGTTTCCGGAAATCAAGGATTTTGAAGAAAAAGATTATTATGAAATTCCAAGTAATTTTTTTAAACAAATGATTAAAAGAACGCTTTTTGCAACGGATGCTGAAAGTGCAAGGTTTGCTTTAGGTGGAGTGTTGCTTGAAGTTGAAAAAGGAAAATTAATTGCTGTGGGAACGGATGGAAGACGCTTGGCTAAAATGGAAGGGACGTTGAAAAAAACGGGAAATCCCAAAGAGAGTGAAGGAAAAACAATAGTGCCCACTCGATCAATGCAGTTAATTGATCGAGCTCTTCCGGAAACGGATGAATTAATAAAAATAGCGACTACAGCAAATGAAATATTAATTCAGTACGGTAATGGAGTAATTTATTCAAGGCTCGTGGCAGGGAGGTTTCCACCCTGGAGAGATGTTTTTCCAAAGCGAGAAAATGGTATTCAAATGGATATCAATGTAGGTCCTATTTTTTCAGTGCTTAAGCAAGCAGCAATTGTTACGAGTGAAGAAAGTCGAGGAATAGATCTTTCTTTTGGAAAGGGATCACTAGTAATGTCGAGTACAACGGCAGAAGTCGGGGAATCTAGGGTAGAAATGCCGATACCGTATGATGGTGAAGAAATCGTGCTAACACTAGACCATCGATATTTCGCTGATTTTCTTAAAGTGTTAGAGAGCGAAAGAACTTTTCAGATGGAAATTGAAAGTGGGGAATCGGCAGCCATTTGTTCAACAGACGACGGTTACGGTTATGTCATCATGCCGCTATCAAGAGACCGGGCCAAATGAAAGAAGAAGAAAGGGAAAACTTAGAATTTGAAAAAACTGCTGAGACGGTAATAAAAAAACAAAGATATCGAAGAAAACCCAAAACAGCCAACGAGCTAGTAGGGCGGTTGTTGGCTAGAAGCGGATACAGTCAAAACCAATCACAAGAACAAATAAAAAAAATTTGGGAGAAAACCGTCGGGGACCAAATGAAAAACAAAACCAGGGCAGTGGGTATTAAAGGAGGGAACCTGACGGTGTTAGTGGAAAGCGCAATAGTGAACCAAGAAATTACGTACCAAAAAAAGGAATTGTTGGAAAAAATCAAGAGAACAACGATTGGTGAAAAAATAAAAAACATAAAGTTTAAAATAGGGATATTTAAATAAAAAATGGGCGAAAACAAAGACGGTAGCGGGCAAGAATCACAGAGCGGTTTAACACCTCAAAAGGTAGAGGGGGATTACGGAACTGACCAAATGCGTTACATGTCAGACCTGGAACACGTGAGAGAGCGTTCGGGAATGTACATTGGCAACACGGATTCCGAAGGCTTGCATCACCTGGTGTCAGAAGTCGTAGACAATTCAATCGATGAAGTGATGGCCGGTCATGCGAAAGTGGTCAAAGTATCGGTGAATGCAGACGGATCTTGCACGGTTCGGGATGATGGACGTGGAATTCCGGTCGGAGAAGATCCAAGTATAGGAAAGTCATCCCTGGAGGGGGTGATGACGATGCTAAAATACGGAGGAAAGTTCGATAAAGATGCCTACAAGACGTCGGGAGGCCTGCATGGAATCGGGGTGAAGGCAGTGAATTTTCTTTCACATTGGTGTGAAGTGGAAGTGCGGCGAGACGGTGGTGTTTATCAACAAGAGTATGAGCGGGGCAAACCATCGGGTCCGGTTACGAATATCGGGGATTCCTCAGCAACGGGCACCAAAACAACATTCAAGCCAGACCCGGAAGTGTTTGGAAACCTGAAGTTTGAATTCAAAACCATGGAAAAGCGGCTCAAGGAGTTGGCTTATTTAAACAAGGGTGTGAGGATCGAATTTAATGATGAACGGAACGGTGAATCAGAAATTTTTGAATTTCCGAAAGGTATTATTCAGTATGTCGAAGACATTAATAAATCCAGCGACTTGATTCAAAAAGAGGTCGTTTATATCAGTGGGGAATTAGACAACAGTCACGTCGAAGTCGCCTTTCAATATGCCGAGGAATACACCGAGAATATTCACTGTTATGTCAATAATATCAATACAAAAGATGGGGGAACGCACCTAGACGGCTTCCGAGATGCTTTAAGAAAAACGTTAAACAATTACGGAAAAAAAGAAAAATTGTTTAAAGATGTCTCGCCATCCGGAGAAGACTTTCGAGAAGGGTTGACGGCGATCGTTTCGGTGAGAATACCCGAGCCAAAGTTTGAGTCACAGACCAAGGTTAAACTAAACAACTCCGAGTTGAAGGGGATCGTAAACTCGGTGGTCAGCGAACACTTGGAAAAGTTTTTCGAGGAGAATCCCAAAATAGCCAAACTGTTGGTCAGAAAAGGCATTCTTGCCGCCGAGGCCAGGGAAGCGGCCCGCAAGGCAAAGAAGCTGCTCAGAGATCGAAAGTCCGTGTTGGGTGGCGGCGGATTGCCAGGGAAATTGCGAGACTGTCTTTCCAAGGATATGGAAAAATGTGAATTGTATCTTGTGGAAGGTGATTCGGCAGGTGGTTCAGCCGAGGGTGGCCGGCTCAAGGAGTTCCAGGCGATTCTTCCACTCCGGGGAAAAATCATCAATGCCTACAAGGCGAGGGAAGACAAGGTCCTTGAAAACCAGGAGGTTCAAAGCATGATCAGCGCGATCAATGCGGGCACCGGCCCGGACCAAGACTTGTCGAAGCTTCGCTACAATAAAATTATTATCATGACGGATGCAGACGTCGACGGCTCTCACATTCGCACTTTGTTGCTTTGTTTTTTCTACCGTCAAATGTACCAGTTAATCGAAAAGGGACACGTCTATGTTGCGCAGCCCCCTCTCTATCGAATTCGGTCGAAAAGCCAAACCTATTACATCCAAACGGACGAGGAAATGAAGCAGCAGATGCTTGACCGGGGACTGGAAGAGTCTTCTTTCGAAAGCCCGGATGGCATGAACATTCAAGGCGAACCCATGGTGGCGCTTTGCAATACTCTCGCTTCGATGGAGGAGGCCCTGCTGGCACTCGAGCGACGAGGGATCGCGTTAAAAATACACGCGGAGCGTCAAGACCCGGTCAGTGGCAAACTGCCTGTTTACCACCTCACCATCAACCGGGAAGAGCACTGGTTTGCGGAACGACAAGAAAAAGACGATTTTATCAGGAGCTACCAAGAAAAGCACGGCGTCGAGATCTCGTTTGATGATATTAAACCCTCAACCGACGAGGACGCTGAGGATGAGGCTCCAGTAAAAACAGTCGATGGGAAATTGACGGAGTTCCACGAAGTTCGCACGATTAACTCCAGTCTCAAGGATCTTCGAGCAGTTGGCTTCGAAGTGGAAGCATTGATCGCCCAGGAAAGAACGGGAATCGAAGAACCGCGGTTTGTGTTGCGAAGAGGCGACAGCACGACGGCCCTGGATGACCTGCGAGACCTGTTGCCAGCCATCCGAGCCGCAGGGGAAAAGGGTCTTCAGGTAACCCGATTTAAGGGGTTGGGGGAAATGAACGCCGAAGAGCTCCGTGACACAACGCTTGATCCCGCAAACCGGACACTGATTAAAGTCGACATGGCGGACGTCGGTGCCGCGGATGAGATGTTCCGAATCCTCTTGGGAGACAAAGTCGAGCCACGCAGGGAATTCATCGAGAAGCATGCACTGGATGTCAACGACCTAGACATCTAGCGGTAAGGAAAATAAGACACCAGCAACAAGAGGTTTCTAGATAAAAAACTCATAATTCGAGGAATACGACTGGGCCGGTGCCGTCCATGAATTGGTGTTCCCACTGACGACAAACCTGTCGAAATGATTGCCACCGTCAAAGACCGGAGGCAATCCGCTAAAAGAGTGATTGACAGAGAAATAATCTTTGCCGTCGGCCAAGCCAATCTCCAGGTAGTTGTCCACGTGAATCTTGTCCATAAACACGCGGTCCTTGCCATTGCCACCCCACGCCGTCAGATTGCCATACCGGGTGCAGGTTGTTTTCAGCCAGTTGTTGCCGTCGGCTAACAAAAGATCCAGTCCAACATGGAAAATTGAGCCAGAAATTTTAACTTTGTCATCGTGCGAACCTGTATTGATTTGAGATCGGTGGACGTCAACAGAGTCTAGGATCACCCGGTCAGAGTTGGCTTGGGTCTGAATGACAAGGTCCCCTATCGTCGCGTTGCCCCAAGCCCACGGGAAGCTTCCTGGTTTGACGGCGACAGTGTCATTGTGATCACCAGTTTGAATGACAACGGATTGATAAAGGCCGCTGCGAATATCAACACGATCGTTGCCATCCTCGGTTTTAACTGATAAGTTACCGCCGACAAAACCATGGGCGTTAACTTTATCGTCACCATCACCGGTCAACACATCACTGTGGCCACCTTGAATTGCGTAGAGGCGAACCATGTCGTCGCCGGCTCCTGACCGAACAATAAGGTCTCTGGGATTAAAAAAGCCGATGCTGATGCGGTCGTCGCCCGCAAGGGACTGAACTTCCAGTGTATCCGCATAGGTTTCTTTTAGAAAAGTCTTGTCATTCCCGTTGCCCATTTGGGCGAAAAAGATTTCTGCCGAACTGTTTTTGGAACTGAGGACATCTCCTTGATTCCCTGTCCTGATGTCGATGAGAGAGTTGGCCGGTTTCAATTGAACACTATCCAGCTGGATCTTGTCCAAACCATCACCAGTGTCGGCAGTGATCTTGGCGAGGGCCGAAATATTCTTGATCCTGAGAACATCGTTACCGTGTTTGAGGTCGACATGGAGTTCAGGGTCAGGGAAAGGCAAAGAAAACAAGAGCTGAGGACTACCGTTGACGGTAGTATTGTTCACGCCCGTAACCAGAAAATTAGAGCTAGAAACTTCTTCGACTCGGATTTCGTTGTCGAGTGCATCCCCGAAAATGTCGAGTGAATTGCCGCTAACAGCCGCTGTCACGTTTCCGGCAAGAAGCTCTTTGTTTTCGAGAGTTTCTATGCTCAGCCGACGAGCTGATTTGGTGATGGCAGACATCTGGCGACCTTTCCTTTTATCAAAATCCAGTGGGTAGCTGCTTTGTGGATTGCCATCCGGCCATTCGGCCGGACACAAAACCCCGGAAATGAAAGAAACACCGCAGTTTCCCTTTGAAAGCCGATGCAGCCAGCCCGCGTTTCGATTTCTTCGTCAGCCCGAACGGTGCCAGCAGGCAGCGGAAGTGATGATCAGGATGGCACCGCAGTCCGCATGGTTTGAGGCGGTAGCCTTTTAATTGCTCAGCCCGAGCACCTTGACACCTTGTTCGAAAACGATGTCGGTCGGAATGCCTTGCTTGTTGACCCGGTCAAGATCGGCTTTGAGGGTTTCGCCAACGAAACCCATCTGGTCGGCGAATTTAACCGCGGCTTTGTAATCTCCATTACCCTGCAGCACTAGGATGGTTTTGCTGAGCTCCTGAATAGCGGCCTTCATTTTTTCGAAGTCGACCTTGTATTGACCGGCCGGGTTGCGACTAAAGGCTCCCATTTTTTCAAAGAAATTAAAGCGGATCATGTTGGCTTTTCCGTGGGCGCTGCTGGCTCCGAAGCGAACGCTTCTGAAAATCCCGGCCATAAAGGTGACGTAGTAGTCCTCCAAAGTTCCCTGGGATAAATCCCCGGATTCGAGCAACCGGGTGATCATGTAAAGGCCCAAAATATCGGCCTTGCCCTCTTCCAAGGCCCCGGAAATTTCTCGCAAAGCATCCCGCACTCGACCGTTGCCCGAGATCGTCTCTTTGATTCCCAGGCCATGGGCAACTTCGTGGAACATGGTGTTGGCGAAAAAAGCATCAAAGGTAATGTGTTTCCGTTGTTGAGGCACAATTAACACATCGGCAATTGGCACCAAGATTTGGTCGAATTTAGCCCGCATAGCGTTCTTGAGCTGCAGCCGCCGAGAACCTTTTTGCAGCTGAACTTCTTCATCGTTTGGGAGATTGATGGCAATCGTCTTGGATCCAGCATTACAATCGCCCGCGTAATAAATGACATCATAAGCGTTCAGGTCGGAGTTGGTGCCTGGTTTTTCGCGCCGGTATGTTTCTTCCACGGGTAGGCCGTTTTGGAGTTTGGGCAACAGGGCAGCGTATTTGGTAAGCCGCTCACTCCAGGAAAGGTCTTTAACCAAGACATAACATTCACAAGCGGCCTTGTAGCCAAACAGCTTGTCCTCGTAGGTCTCGATAGGCCCAATGACACAATCCAATCGATTGGTTTTCATGTCCATCCAAAGAAAGTCGCTTGGCTGATAATTGCCACTGAGCAGTGCAGCCGCCCTTGAGTTCAAATACGCTTTTAGGCTGGCGTCTTTTGCCAGCGCTGCAGCGGATCGCAAGTGTTTCGCAGCAGCAGTAAACTCTTTTTTGAGCTGTTGGGCATAAGGAACCGCAGAAAGCGTTCGGTTTTGCCCGGGGTTAGACCACCGGACAAAAGTGTACAGGCTTTTGAGCTGAGGAAGGCCATTAACTTGTTGCTCGAACTCCTGCTGGGTCATGTCTTCGGGATAAAAGTTTGCGCCCTTGGGCTTGGCTTGAAAGCCGGAAAGAAACGGGCGATTGTCCTGGAGGCGCTCCCAGGGCCCGTAATTAATTTTGATGTGCCTGCGAAGCTGCTTTTGAGCTTTCTTGGGCACACTGCTGGAAATGGTGATTTTAGCCGGGTCACCGAAAGCTTGGTACCAAAATGCTTTGTCCATTTGTTTACCGGCGGCGATTAAATGGGGAATCATTTTGCGATGGTGGTTTTCAAGCGAAGAGAGATCAGCGGTCAGCTTTACGGTGGCGTATTTAGTCAACCCCGCAAGATCATCCGGTTTCAGATCCTGAGACTTCAGGCCCGGAGAGATTAAAACAGGAATTAATAAGAGAGCCGCAAGGATGAAAAAAAACTGGCGTAACATGACATGCCCCAAGGGTCGAGAGAAGTGATCATGATAATCGCACTCGTTGCCCAGAAGAAGGCGGATGCTTTGGGCCAGCCGTCAAGTAAACAACCTAGACCCGCAACTGCTGAACCCAGCCAAGAAATGGCGAGTAGGTGTGGCAGCGAGGGCAAAAGAGCCGGTTTAACGGATGGCGGTGCTGCCCGTTTGCTCGGCGACCTCAGGGTCGGCCAGGGGCTGTTCCACCCTTTGAAACACAATGCGAGGAGAAAAACCCAGCAGATCGGGACTAATTGACTCCGGGACGAACTGAAAATGATTCTTGTCGATAAACTGGTAGAGGTAGACCTGCTTGCTCGGCAGCTCGCCAGAATTTTTGTATTCACTGGTTTCGATTTTCAATCGCGTTCCAGAACGTTCAAGAATATTCCAGGTGCCGACGGAACGGTCTCGCATCTGGGTGCCGTCATCCGCCGTAATCATCATGTCCAGCTCGACAACGGAATCGTTGCGAAACTCAGCAGCCATAACGATGGTCGCAAAGACGTCCACAAGATTTTGCAACTTCTCTGCTTCCAGTTCAGACGCTGCTGACAGTTTTTCATTAAAAGCATCGACATCATAAACAGACTCGCCATACCAAACGCCCTCGATTTCAGGATCCGGCTCGGCAACGGCGGAGGAAGGGCTGCCAGCTGCCACCGGCTGCCCCGGGGCTTGGGATCCGGCGGACGGATCACTGCCACACCCGACAGCGATTGTCATTAAAGTTCCAGCGACAGAAAGAAGGCAAAAAAATAAAAGGTAAGACCGGGTCATGCCAACACTCCATTGTCAGGTACGTTTGATCTATCCAGGCCGGTCCGCAAGATGCCGGGGCAATGCTATTCAACCAGAAACCATTGATAGAGCTTGTATCAACAGGAGGCACCACCAGCACAAACCCTTCGGGGCTAGTCCAGCCGGCGAAAAGTCATCTTTTGCTTAATCACATCCATGTTGGGCGGTACAAGCTCAATAGTATTTTCGTCAATAAACATGATTTCAGTTAAAACAATGTCTGGATCAATGTCCGGATTCTGAGAATTGATTGACACCCGAAGCTTGCACAGGTCATCGGTGCACTCGACAAAAAACCATCGCCCGTACTTGGTTTGAGAGTGCCCGGACGCTGAGACCGTCGAACGAAAGAACCCCCCCCTGGAAAACACGAGTGAGAATTTGGGGGTGTGTTCGCTAGCATCGTTCTCGTCACCCATCATCTCAAAGAGATCGTTGGCCTCATCGAGGCCCCAGGTGCCAAGAATTCTGGTCTGCAAGTGATTTCCACAGCCGGTTAAGAACAGGCTTAAGAGTACAAGCAAAAAAGGGCAGGGATTGCGTTTCATTAGGATCAATATTTAACAATTATGTTGAATAACCTGATTTTAGCGGTTGGAGAGGTCGATAAAGACCATGGGTTATTTCACGGCCAGCATTGTCAAGGTCACCCACAACCAATGTGGCAAGCCTGAAAACTATCACGCCAGAGAAAAAAAATGAACCGGCTTTATGGAATTGGTGTTTTGTTCATCTTGATTTCGCTACCCGGGTGTGCCGGGTGGGGTCCCGGAGGAAGCGAAAACTTTGTCGGGCCACTATCGGGAATTCGCCAAGGCGTTTGTAGTACCTGCCTAGAAGAATGTACTGGGGACTGTCGTCCACTGGCAAGGCTGGGAAGAGCACTGGCTTGTGCCCCAGGCTGCGGTGAAGTTTATTACGGAGAGTGGTTGAACAACCCCCCGGAGGCCGAAGATGGAAATAGCCATGCACTGGGGATTCCTATGCGAATGCCGTGGCTGAGCGCACCGTTTTCACCCTGTGGGATCAAATATCGGCAAAACGGCCTGGGCTATGGAAACCCGATGTTGCCCACGCATCGTGGCTGGGCCGATTATGGTGGCTATCGACCTGGCTACTGGGGGCAGCGAGTTGGGCATCTGAATGGTCGCTGTTCATCGGGCTCCTGCAGCGGGGACTGTGGCAACCCCGGCTGTGCGCCAGATGCGTCGCCGGAGGCAGGCAAGCTCAAACCGATTCCCAAGGTTCAGTCCAAAAAAGGGGCAACCCAAGTCCACTATGTTTCACCTCTGGTGAAAACAAAGAACTCCCAACCCAAAACTAGAAGAGGATTACAATGAGCGATCCCACGAATGCCGGCGTGAACTGGGAATACAAATTGTTCACGGCGAAGACGCCCCCTCCCTCGAAGGCGAATTACCACCCCTTCTTCGGTTGAGTCAGAGGCTGAATTAAATCGCTTATTAAGCGACGGCTGGCAACTTGAATCGACGCACACCGGTCCGGCAGGATGGAATGTTTTGGGCACAGGGTTTATCTGGCACATGATTACATTTGTCTTGCGTAGGCCGAAACCCTGAGTCGATTTATCCGCAGTGTTGAAATCATCATGTGGTTTAGACAACTGATTCCCCGCCCCTGTCCGACTGGCTCGAGTTCATGTGTGCAGAATCCCTGCTTGACGAACCTGCTGAGTTCATTTGCAGCTGTGGCGGCGAACATTGTCCAACACAGGATTAGTCGACAGGGTGTTGGATTAGCCGACAGGGTGTTGTCACTGGTGTTAAGAGGGTTGCTTGCCCCAGACCTGCCACCAAGGTCGCCTGGGCTTTCTCTGAAATGCGATGGACGCTCCCCAGACCTGTCCGTTGGTTGAAATCGATCCATTGAGCTTTGCGTGTTCAAAATTGGTGCCAATAATTTTTGCACTCGACAGATCTGATTTTCGCATATCAGCGTGGGCAAAACTGGCACCCGAGAGGTCAGCGCTCACGAAGTTGACACCCGTCAAGTTTGCGTTAAAAAAATCCGCTTTGAGGTCGGCAAACCCAAAATCACTGTTTTGAAAATTTGCTTTTTTAAACGCGGCGTTGCGACATTTTGTATGCCGGAAGTTAGAGCCAACTGCCTGGCAGAGGTTAAAAGACGCACCTTCGAAGGGGGTGTCAGAAAATTCAGCCCCGGAGAGGTCTGCGGAGTCGAAAACAGCAGCATTCCCGGTCACGTTTTGGAAACGGGCAGTTGCCATGACAGCACCCTGAAAGACAGCACGGCTGAGCCGAAGGTTTCGGAAGGCAGCGCCGGTTAAATCGTGTTTTGAAAAATCGGCCCCGGATAAATCTGTTCCATTGAATTCATAACCCCTGAGTGTTTCACCAGGAACTTCAAGGAGAACTTTTCCAGTATCAATGCTTTTGATTTGAATCATCTCGCCGTTGCCATGAGAGGGCGGTTTCTGTTTTGAATAAAAATGGTGAAACAAGGACCAGCCAAGAACCGGGTTTCACAGTGACTCGTTTCAGGTAGCGAACCCATGTCATCCAGGAGCTTAGGGTGTTCAGCTTTGATTGCGGTGACTTGTGCCAAACACGGGGCTTTGACCCTTTTCTTATCTATCGTGTATCCCTCCAAAAAGTGTCGAAGAAAAAGATGTTTTTCAACAAAACACGAAAAGAAATTGGTTTTGGTAGCAGGCAGGCGCGAGCATGCACAGCCGAAAACGCAAGCTGGGCAGGGCTAGCAAACCAACCGGACTCGGCGGCCAGTCAGCTTTGCAACAGAGTGTTGTCCACGCAGCGGCCCAACGGCTTGCCAGCACTTTGATCTCTGGTCACCGTGGTACGGACCGATGCTTCAGTCGATCCTGTTTATTGGCGAACCACCACTTTGATTTCACCAAGGAGCCGGGTCAGGCGCTCCTCTTTCGAGTTGATGAACAAGACGTTGTCCAGGACAATCGCTTTTTTCTCATTGCTCGGATGCAAGATTAATCGGCCGGACCGTAGCAGAAAATATTCAAACACATCATTGATTTCCTTATCAACCCGGAGGTTGGGGGCGGCGTAGCGTTTAAGGTCGCTCAACACGCCATGGTGATGCAACAGCTCGTTGTGCCGGACTTCCCAGTAATCAAATCGAACGCTCAAAACGACAGCGACATAAATAAAGCCCAAGACACCGCTAAAGCACCAGTAAAAAGTGGAATTTGCAAAGGGCTTCAGGCTGGCCAGAAAACCGCCAATCGAACCCAGGAGCCCGGGTTTGTAGACAGAGAGGAGAAACGCACCGAGGATGACTGCGACGAAAGCCAAAAACAGTGACAGGGAGGTGGCCCTGGGAAAGTCAAACCCGATTACCAAAAAATTGGTAAACAGGACTCCCAAAAAAACAAAGGAGAGAACCTGCGCCGTGGCGGAAATTTCGCCTGTGTCAGCATGAGAATTGATGAACGCAAGAAGAATGGCGTTGAGGAGAGAAACAATAAACGTGGGGTACAGAAAAACAATTTTTGGATAGGGCACCAGGAGGATGCGGTGTTCCAGCTCGCTGGAATTTTCAGTGGAAAGCTTGGCGGAGTCAGCAGGGGTTTCCTCGGCGATGTCTTTTTCTTGATTGTTCATTCGTTCACTCCAAGGCTTGCCCCGTTTAAGGTTACACGGGGCTCTGGTGGCACAGTGGTTCGGGTTTTCGGCGCCGCAGGGGTTGCTGTCGAAGGGTTTGCTGTCGAGCAGGGGGTTTTAGGTGGACGCACCCCATGCGCATCGCCGCCAATCCAAATTTACCGCCTTCTTCTTCCGGAATCCACCTGACTTGTCAAAGGTTTGAAGTGAAAAAATAATAGAGGGAGACTTTAGCGACCGGTTTCACGACACAAGTCAGGATGTTTTCATGACACAACTTCCTTATACGATTCACAAAGCAATGCAATTTGAAAATGGCAGTGCGATAGGAATTAGTAATCGCTGGCACCAGGGTCAGTACTGCACCATTCTCACCAAAATAGGCATTGTGGGATGCGGTATTTACGACATCGAAACGCCCACAAAATTTGGGCAAGCGATTGCCATCGCGAAGGGGACCCCTGCCCAACCGTTGGTCGATCCGGAAGATCTTCTCGATGCGAAGATTGTTGACCTGACAGACTTTGCCCGATCGATCGGCATTGAAATCGGGTCCACCGGAAAAGAAGCGGTGGAAAAAATGCTGATAGCAGGTAAGCAGCTACAAGAATAATCCCCAACGATTTTCAAGAGAAACAGACATGACCGATTATCAACCAGATGAGAACCGCTACGACGGAAGAATGCCCTATCGGAGGTGCGGTAAAAGTGGACTGAAGCTACCGGAAATCAGCTTGGGCTTCTGGCATAATTTTGGCGGCGAATCCCCCACAGAAAACCAGCGAGCCCTGATGGAAAAGGCGTTTGACTGCGGGATTACTCATTTCGACTTGGCCAACAACTATGGGCCCCCCAGCGGTAGCGCCGAAGTGAATGCCGGCAAGCTTTTGAAATCTTTTCCACGAGATGAGTTGGTGATATCATCCAAGGCAGGATACGAGATGTGGCCTGGCCCTTACGGTGAGTGGGGTTCACGGAAGTACCTGCTGGCCAGCCTTGACCAATCATTGAAGCGGCTGGACCTTGAATACGTGGATATTTTTTATAGCCATCGATTTGATCCCAGGACGCCGATGGAGGAAACGTTGGGTGCGTTGGATGCCGCGGTGCAGCAAGGCAAAGCGCTGTATGTCGGGATTAGCAGCTACAACACAGAGCAGACCCGTGAGGCGGGCCGGATTTGCCAAGAAAAAGGCTACGAGCGCATCTTGATCCACCAGCCCAATTACTCACTGTTTAACCGTTGGGTCGAAAAAAGCTTGCTGGGAACAACCGCTGACGCCGGCATGGGAGTCATAGCATTTTGCCCGTTGTTTCAGGGGCTGCTGACGGACAAGTATCTCAAAGGAGTGCCGGCAACAGCCCGCGCCTCCCAGCCTGGCAGTTCATTGAGGCCCAATGAAGTCACTCCAGAGACTCTCGGGATTGTCAGGCAACTCAACGAAATCGCCAAACAGCGAGATCAGTCAATGGCTCAAATGAGCCTGTCGTGGATCTTGAAAGATCCGAGGATCACCAGTGTCGTGATTGGCGCTAGTCAGCCGGAGCAGATCGAAGCGAATTGCCAAGCTGTCGACAAAACAGCATTTACTCAGGAAGAACTCTCGGCCATCGATGCCATCCTTGCGCCGCTGGATTTGCCGGAATCTTTGTGGGCACGAGAGTAGAAAGGGTGTCCGAAGGAGCCCAAAAAAAAGGCGTAGCGTTTTGGGGAAACGCTACGCCTCAAGAATCGACCAGAACAGCACCATTCAGAAAACAACTTGGCCGAAGGTTGTTTTCCAGGAAAGACGGCCAGCCCTCAAAGAGGGCAATGTTCGGCGGAAGGTCCCGTCTAGGGCCTAGACGGTAGCATCTGCTGCAGCTCCACCCAGGGAGTTTTCGGCACCGTCCAGAAAACTGGCAAGACTGCGGGCTCGGTAAGGCTGCTGAAGCTTCCGAACTGCCTTCGATTCAATTTGCCGTACTCGCTCTCGGGTGACCGAAAAAATGCGGCCCACCTCTTCCAGTGTGTAGGAGTATCCGTCTGCCAATCCATAACGGAGTTTCAATATTTCTCGTTCGCGATAATTCAACGCCCCCATGGCTTCTTCAATCCGATGCTTCAAAGCTTGTTGGTGGGTGTCGTAAAGAGGGTCATCATCCCGATAATCTTCGAGGAATTCTCCGAAGTAACTGTCATCGTGGTCACCAACGGGTTGATCCAGCGACAAGGGCTGGCGGGCCATTTTCATGATGCAACGAGTGTCTTCCAGGGAGAGGTTGGCTCGCTCGGCGGTTTCTTCCGGAGAGGGTTCCCGTCCAAGCTCTTGAACGAGTTCGCGGGTGACGTTGCGCACTTTGCTCATGGTGTCGATCATGTGCACCGGCACCCGGATGGTTCGGCTTTGATCGGCAATTGCTCGGGTGATTGCCTGCCGAATCCACCAGGTCGCATAAGTAGAAAATTTGTACCCTCTGGCATGTTCAAATTTGTCGACTGCACGCATCAGGCCAGTGTTGCCTTCTTGGATCAAATCCAGAAAGCTCAAACCACGATTGCGGTATTTTTTGGCAATCGAAACCACCAATCGCAGGTTGCCAGCAGACAGAACGCGTTTGGCCGCATCGTGGTCATCCTGGTATTGGCGGGTCTGGTTGACCCGACGGTTCAGGGTCTTTGGGCTTTCAAAGGTGATGCGCATCAAATGGTGTAATTCGGTTTTGAGCTGATCCACGGATCGGCCGCCAACCAAGACGCCAGATTCCGCTTCTCTGATTTGCATCGAGAGCACTTGCATCCGCGAGTTGATTTCAACCAGGCTGTCAAACAGCGGCTGGATCTTGTTCGTTCTTAAGTCCAGTTCTTCGATCAAACGAACACACTTATGTCTTCTGCGAACCAATTTTTTCCAAGCGAGAACTTTCTCCCTTGGTTCAGCTGTTTTGCTGATGGCGACTTTGAAGTCTTTTCGGTTTTCGAGCAACATGGCACGAAGTGATTCAACATTGGGGACCAGTTTTTTCATGATCCGCTTTTTCTCGGAAGTGTTGGTGACGGAGACTTCAATTGTACGATCTAATCGCAGGTTCCCGTCACGCACCTTTTCGAGCGAGTCAACCGCACCACTGAGCATGTAATCAGTCGCCAACATGCTATTCCGATAGTAGAATTTTGTCCGCTCGATTTCGACAGCAGAAGCAACCTCTTCGTTGCGGTTCAATAATGGAATGCGACCCATTTGCATTAGGTACATTCGGACCGGGTCGTCTACCGAGTCATCGTCGTCTTCGGTTTCAGGCTCTTCCGTTTCCCGGTCTTCGACAGTGCGAAGTGAGCTGGTTGCCGTCTCACTGCTGGCGGAATCACCGAATCTGTTGGTTTCATTGGCTTCGTCTGTCAGATCAAAGTCATTGGAAACTTTTTTCTTTTTTGCCACAGTACTTTCCTTCCCCAAGGTGTGTGTCAAGCTCTTGCGAGCGATGGTGCTGATCGAAGGCAAAGAGAAAGCACGGAGAGTGCCAAAGGCATTGGAGAAACCGGCTGAGAACCCTAAGCCGTTGAAATTTAAGGGTTTAGGCGCCTAAGTGGGCAGGTGCTCTATCGGAAAAATTGATGCTTTAAGTTATCCAGTGATGATTTAAATCAACAGAATGTCGGAACAAAGATTCACCGACAGGACTCAGGCCAATCCGGCCAGAGTCGCGGTTTAGTCGTTCAGACCATGGTTTTGACGGTGCCAAGGGGGCGTTACGGCATCCTCGGAGAGGAGAGGTGAACCCAAAGCCGGTAGCAGGCAAAAGGAAAGGGCTATTGTCGATGTGCGATCGAGACGCAAAACTTTGATTTAAACATCCGGGACCATCCCCGAACCACATTCTCCATCATCGCAAGGGCCAGCAGACTGATCAGCGGCATTCACCGGGGGCGGCCCAGAGATCCATCAAGATCAGACCGGTCGCCTGTAAAGGTTTTGACTCTGCAAGAAAACCAATGTCAGACCTAAGACTCTTTGACACACTGGATACCATTCGGTCGATCGGAAAGATCAAGGCCCGGGCGCTTTCGAGGCTCGGGCTGAACAGGATCATGGACGCTCTTTTTTTCTTTCCACGGGATTACGAGGACCACTCTCAAATCAAAGCAATCAATGAGCTTCGCGACGAAGACCAGGCTTCTGTGATTGGTGAAGTGGTTGATTTTGAGTTGGTGGAAAAATGGAGGGGCCGGTCCACGTTTTGCGTTTGGATCCAGCAGGGCAACCATGTTTTGCGGGGCATCTGGTTCAACCAGGCCTTCCGGGCAAAGAATGTCACAATCGGGGCGACGGTTATGCTGTCAGGCAAGGCCAAGGTGTCCGGTGTCCAGCCGGAAATGACACATCCTAAAATGGTCTCGATCGAAGAGGGTTGCTTGCCGCAAAGAGGGGCGGTGCTTCCGGTTTACCGGCTGACGGATGGCATTAAGCAAGCAGAATTGAGGCGATGGATCGGCGAGATCGTGACCCAATTTTCACCACAGGTTGAGGAAATTTTTCCAGCCGGTTACTTGGCCCAGAAAAACCTCCTTGAAATCCGGGCCGCCCTCCAGCAGATTCATCGGCCGGAAAATCCCGAAGAGATCGAGCCGGCACGCAATCGGTTTGTTTATCAGGAACTACTGATGTTGCAATTGGCAATCCAGCTGCGAAGAATCCACGTGAACCAGCAGAAAACGGCGCCGGCGATTGAGACGAATAGCCGCATCGACTCCAGAATTAAAAAGTACTTTCCTTACGAGCTGACGGCGGCCCAGGAAAAGGCGATTCAGGAAATTTCAGGGGATATGGCAAAACAGGTGCCGATGAACCGAATGTTGCATGGCGATGTGGGCTGTGGAAAGACAACGGTCGCCGTCTACGCGCTATTGCTCGCAGTTGCCAAAGGGCAGCAGGGTGTGTTAATGGCGCCAACGGAGACGTTGGCCCGACAGCACTTTCGGTATC
The DNA here is from genome assembly GCA_036137535.1 of Planctomycetota bacterium. Lineage (GTDB taxonomy): Bacteria > Planctomycetota > Planctomycetia > Pirellulales > Pirellulaceae > JABAAE01. Next base: position 20,371 of record JAZABE010000049.1, read on the forward strand.
TGCAGACGCTACTGAGAGACTCGCAGGTACAGGTCGAGCTATTGGTTGGAGGGCTGGGCAAGAAGGAAAAAGAAAACCTGCTTGCCAAGATCGAACAAGGCCAACCCGGTATTACCATTGGCACGCAGGCGTTGATTCAAAACCAGATTCACCTTCCGAACCTCGGGCTGGTAATTGTTGACGAGCAACACCGGTTTGGGGTGAATCAACGCGCTTCGCTAAGGCAAAAGGGAGTGACACCACATTACCTAGTTATGACGGCAACACCGATTCCTCGCACCGTCACGATGACGTTGTTTGGGGATTTGGATGTGAGCAAGATAGATCAACGACCTCCCAACCAGACAGCCGTCAACACCTATCTTTGCGAAGAGCCTCAAAAAGAGAAATGGTGGGATTTTGTCAGAAAAAAATTGCGGGAGGGCCGGCAGGCCTATGTCGTTGCTCCCTTGGTCGATGACGATGAAGCTTCGGCGTGGGCAAGTGTCGAGGAGACTTTTGAGAGTCTTGCCAATGGCGAATTTTCCGATTTCACAATCGATTTAGTGCATGGAAAGCAGCCTGGCCAGTACAAAGAAGCCGCGATGCAAAAATTTGCGAACGGTGAAACTCAAGTCTTGGTAGCGACCAGTGTTGTCGAGGTCGGCATAGACGTGCCCAACGCAACGGTCATGACCATCTTGTCAGCAAATCGTTTTGGTCTGGCCCAGTTGCATCAACTCCGCGGAAGGGTGTGTCGGGGCAGATTCCCCGGCTATGTGACACTTTTTGCGGAAACAGAGGTCGAAGAAACCCAGGAACGACTGCAGGCGCTGGTCGACACAAACGATGGGTTTGAACTGGCGGAAATTGATTTTCAATTGCGGGGGCCAGGTGACTTGTTCGGGACCCGGCAGCACGGGATCCCACCATTATTTGTGGCTAACCTGCAGAGAGACTATGACCTGCTGGTCGAGACCCGGTCTGATGCGCAGCATCTGTTGAAGGCTGATCCCGGGCTGGACTCTGAGGAATTCTCAGAGGTCAAAAAACGGGTTCTAGCAAGGTACGGCAAAACACTCGAACTTGCGGATGTCGGTTAACCAGTGTGCAGCAAATTCAAAACTTCGGTTGTTGTGTAAATTACCAGTCCCTTTTCGGGCTAAGTCTCGACTTCTGGTTAAGAGCCAGTTCGAACCAAGAGCCCGCTGCTTGTTGATGTCCGGGATCTATGATCTGGTTTTCACCACGTGTTTTTATAGGGAGACCCCTGTCATGAAAAAAGTTTTAAAAATGAGCGTGATTACGGCGACGGCTTTGCTTCTTTGCCTTGCCGACGCTTCCGCCCAATCCAGAACCCGTCCATCTGAATCGGCCGCTGGCAGAAAAGCGGTCAAACGGCTGCCACGTTATTTTACCCACCTCAACTTAAAAGTAGACCAGCTAGAAGAGGTGGCCCAGATCCAGTCGCGGTACAAGGCAGAAATTTCTGCCCTGGCAAACCAACTGGCTGAACTTAAGGAGGAGCAGCAAAACAAGCTAGAAAAGGTTTTGACTCGGACTCAAAAATCACTGCTGAATAAATACAAATCAGGTGCCCTAAAAGTGGGTAAGAAAACAGCGGCTTCGAAATCGAAAATCGCTGCCAAGAAACGGTCAAAAGGTGTAACGACTGATCGTCGAAAAACGCCTTGAACGGGACCCGTGCGGATTGCAAGTGTTATCTGCGGTTTTGCCAAACGGTAAACAACAGGCCCGGTAAATCCCGGCCTGTTTTGCCTGTACCCGGCAGCCGCGGTTTTAGCTTTTGGCGTAGAAGCCGTTTTTGCAGGCACACCCGACTGGCGGTGCTTTCCGTTTGACAGTTGTGCATCAGGTAGAAGCCGATTCCAACCCATTAAACGTCTTTGACCAAGGCTTGCATCCGAGGATCAGGGGCACACCAACATCGGGAGCGGGCCTCAGGTCCATCCTGTCAGCGATGGTGGTTTGAGCACACCGCGAGAACTCCCAGGGACCAGGCGGGTTCAGTAAGGTCTTCGGGGCATGATTCGGGGGAAAGGGGGTTCTTCTTTTGAGGGAAGAGTCTGCCCGGTTTGTTCTTGCCAACTCTCACGGTCCCGATTGGACGCATAGTACCGCAACCACGTCTCTTGGTCATCTGCTGAGTCAATGCAATGCCAATGTAAATAATTTTTTGGCAGGTCAACCTTTTTTTCGCTGGCAGGAAGGATGTCGCGAATAATTAGACAGTAAAGATCGTGATCCGATAAATGGCTCGTAAAATCGAGGACAATTTTTTCCTGATAGAGCCTGTCGATCGTCTCGACCAGGATTTCCGACAACTCCTCACCTGACATGCTGTCCGGCGGCGGAAGTACCAGCACTGGGTCGAACCACTTGCAGATAGGGAGTACGGGAGCTTTTTCCCAAGCGAGCATGGAGGCTAAAAACTCATTCTCAGATTGAGTCGTCAGCTGGTTTGTGTCTACCAGGCTGACAGATTCATCCAAATAGGGCTCCAGTTCAGTGCGGAGTTGAGCATTGAGAAGAAGTTGGTCGACTTCGATCGATTTGTAGTTTGGTTCTGTGGCCATCGCTAGATGAAACACCCTCTATTCAGTTCAAAAACATCTTTTAGTTGACTGTATCAACCTCCACAAACCCATCAAGATTCCATCTTGAATCAAATGGCTGAAAATCAAAGATAGTTCTAGAGGTTGCTGACATGATTTGCACAATCGCCAACGTTGAAGCGATACAGTCGGCACAACCCGAATTGTTTTCCTGTTTTTTCTGTTCGATTTGGCGCCTTTCGATTTGCCAAGCGAAGAATGGGTCGAAAAAAGGAGCGGGAATAGAGCCTGACGCTGTTCCGCAGGCGGCCGAAACCGACTGGGCCACCATCCCGGGGCGATCAATGGGTTGGGCCAGTAAGCCAACTGGAACCCGAACAAAACCGGGCCGACTTCAAGCGTTTTCCTCGGGCCCCCGGGAGGCTAGTTCCTGAAACAGGAAGCTTGGCTGGATGTCATCGTTGTTCTGGTATTTGCCACTTTGGTATTCAACAATATTGGTGCCGGCAATTTCATGGTAAAAAATTTGGCAGATTTCAACGCCAGCGTAGATGCGAACTGGTTGCACGGCAAACATCTCGAGTGTCCAAAAGCCTTTAAAGCCAACATCGCCAAACCCAGCGGTGACGTGCACAAACAGCCCCAGTCTTCCAATGGAAGAGCGACCTTCAATCATGGGCACCAGTTCATGCGTTTCAGTTTTCTCGACAGTTCGGGCGAGGTAAAGTCGATTGGGCTCAAGCACCATGCCACCCGGGGGGATTTGGAGCCGCTCTGTTCTGTTGGGTTTTTTCATGTCGAGCGTCGGATCGACATAAACCATCAGGTCTTCATGGAGCGTGAGATTGTAGCTGTTTGGGTTGATTCGCGATTCATGGAACGGATCGATAAAGATCTTTTTGCCAATCTGTTTTTGAATTTCGGTACCAGAAAGAATCATGGTTGATCAACTTGTTGAATTTTGGGGACACGGCCAGTTTAAACCGTTAAAAGCAAGTGCAACAGCAGAGAGCCTTGAATCTGAAAGGGTGGCGCTAGGGGGTGAAACCGTGAAGCCGACCTAAAATCAATTCCAATACAATGTTACGATAAGGTCTGTGTCCGAAACCAGGGTCCTCAACCATGCCAACGCTTACCCTAAACGAACGAAAGATCTTGTACGACGATCTTAAAGGCGTGGTGTCGGGCGAGGTTTACACAGACGAAATCTACGCCCATCTTTATTCAACGGATGCCAGCTTATACGAATTGGAGCCTTCAGCAATTGTTCGACCGGCGTCTGTTCAAGACGTAGTGAATTGCGTGAAATATGCGTCTGAGCATCAGCTCACGGTGACCCCTCGAGGTGCGGGCACCGGGTTGGCAGGGGAATCGTTGAACCGGGGGATCATACTCGATTTCTCACAATCGATGCGGCGAGTTCTCAGTTTTGATGAGCAGGCGATTTCGGTGCAACCGGGCGCGGTGCTGGGAAATTTGAATCGGCAGCTGGAAAAACACGGTCGATTGATCGGTCCAGACCCATCAACCAGAAATGTTACCACGATAGGCGGAATGGTATCGATCGACTCCTCAGGCAGTCATTGGCTTAAATATGGCAGTGCCAGGAACAAGGTTTTGGGGCTACAGGTCGTTCTGGCAGACGGTAGCTTGATTGAGACCAGCGAGACCCATTTTCACAGTGTTGATTTTGATCGATTTCGCAAAAATGAAATCGTAAACAAGCTGTCGGGTATTATTCGGAACCACCGGACAACCATTGAGACAACCCAGTTTCAGGGCGTCAACAATCGATCCGGTTATAACCTGCAGGAAACCCGCACTCAGGCCGGGCAAATCGACTTAAATAAGCTGTTCACCGGGTCGGAAGGCACTCTTGGAATAATCACTGGGGTGACCCTGGAGACCGATAAGGTGCCCAGTTGCCGGGGCGTTTGCCTGTTGTTTTTTGAACGAATGGAAAAAGCGGCGGAAGCGATATCAATGATCCGGGAGTTGCAGCCGGTCGCCTGTGACCTGATGGATCGGCGGCTCTTGAACATCACGCGCGAGACGGAAAGGGGTCTGGGTGACACCATGCCAGCGCTGGCGGAGGTGATGGTTCTGGTCGAGTTTGATGGCGACTCCAGAGACGCCATTGCCGGATTGCTGGACAAAACGATCCGAAAAATACAGCGTCAACATCGACTGGCTTTTCATTCCGTCAGCACAGTAGACCCGGACTTAAGGGGGCAATATTGGCGACTGTTCCGACGCGTGATACCGCGGTTGTCTCGCTTGGCCGGCTCAGTTTCGACGGCGCCGTTTGTCGAGGACATGGCCGTACCACCGGAAAAAATGCACGAATTTATCGTTGGGGCGCAAAAGATTCTGCGGAAACACCAAGTCACAGCGTCTATTTTTGCCCACGCAGGTCATGGGCAAACGCACATCCGCCCCTTTGTGGATTTTTCGAATCGAGAACGGTTGAAACAAACCATTCAGGCGGTTTCCGCGGAATTGACTGAGTTCGTCTTGGAATGCGGTGGGACGATTAGCGGGGAACATGGTGACGGCTTAAGCCGAACGTATTATTTGAAAAAGCAATTTGGAGATCTTTACCCAGTTTTTCGTGAGGTCAAAAGACTGTTTGACCCGGATGGAATCTTAAATCCAGGCAAGATAGTTGCGAATATCCCGAAGAGCCCGGAGAGCAATCTGCGGACGAACTTCAAAACCTGGAATCCCCGGGAAGAGGGGCTGCCGATACTGGAACCTACCCTGCCGTGGACAGTGGAAGAAATGGCCAGCACCGTTCGGGCTTGTAACGGTTGCGGTCGCTGCCGGACCGCCTTGCCGTCAGAACGGATGTGCCCAATTTTCCGGATGCTGCCCAGTGAGGAGGCCTCACCACGTGCCAAAGCTAACCTCATGCGAGGGGTTTTGTCTGAAAGCTTGAGCGAGGAATTGGTTGGCAGCCCGGAGTTCAAAAAGGTTGCCGACCTTTGTGTTAACTGTCATCAATGCAGAAAAGAGTGTCCCGCGGAAGTGGACATTCCGAAATTGATGATGGAAGCCAAATCCCAACACGTGCTTAAGAATGGCCTCAGCTTTTCCCAGGGGCTGTTGGCGCGGCTGGACATTCTCTGCAAGTTAGGATCGAGTTTCAGCTGGGGTGCGAACCTCCTGAATCGCAGCCGGGTTTTCCGTTGGTTCCTAGAAAAAATGACGGGCATTGCCCAGGGGCGCAAACTGCCTCGGTTTAGCCGGAGAAGTTTTTTATCGAAGGCGATTTGGCGCAAAAAATTATCAACCCTGAGCAATGAACCGGGTCCGAAAGTGGCCTACTTCGTCGATGCTGTTCCTAACTGGATTGATACCGAACTCAGTGAAGTGCTGGTCGAGGTGATGGAACGAAACGGGATCAGCGTTTATGTTCCTCCGGCCCAAGAGTTCTCGGCATTGTCGTTGATATCCAACGGGGTTGTGGAGAAAGCGATTAAAGTTGCCCGCAAGAACGTAGAGATGCTCGCCGAAGCGATTCGGGCTGGGTATCATGTTGTCACGGTTGAACCCGGGGCAGCTCTTTGCTTGACCCATGAATACCGCAAAATCCTCGGAGGGGACGATGACGTGGAGTTGGTCGCCAACAACACCTCTGAAATCTGCCACTACCTCTGGGATTTGCACCTGGATGGCCGGCTGGACACGGATTTTGAGTCCATTAATGAGACCGTGGGATACCATTGGCCTTGCCACCAGCGGGCGCTATCTGATTTTCCACCTGGATTCGAATTGCTGAAATTGATTCCAAAGCTGAATGTCGTTTCAATTGAAAAAGGATGTTCTGGGATGGCGGGCACGTTTGGACTGATGAAACAGAACTATCGCAAAAGCTTGCGGGCCGGTTGGGGATTAATATCAGCACTTCGACAGAGCGAAATTACCTTGGGGACAACGGAGTGCTCAGCCTGTAAAATGCAAATGGAGCAAGGCACGACCAAGCCGACACACCACCCCCTTAAGCTGATTGCCCAGGCCTACGGCTATTTACCCAGGGCTTTAAGGCAGGCCCATCCACCAACCCACTCAAGAAACAATCCAATCCAATGAAAATTTTGTTGTTTGCCGGACTTAAAGAAGCAATAGGTGACCAGGACATCCAAATCGAGGTTGTCGGGAAAACTGTTCAAGAAATCAAAACAGAGTTGACGAACTGCTACCCTCAGGCAGAAAACCTGATTCTCCGGTCGCATTTTGCGGTGGGCAATGACTACGTCAGCGACCATTTTCGGTTCGAAGCGGTTCCAGCTGAAATCGCTATTATCCCTCCTGTTAGTGGAGGTTAGTTTTCGTGATTGAGATTGTTAATTCCAAGATAGACAGCAATGATTTATTGACGAAGGTCAGCACAAACCGAACCGGGGCCGTCGTCCTGTTCCAGGGAAATACCCGCGAATTTACGGCTGGAAAGCAGACCACGTTTTTGAGCTACGAATGTTATCACGAGATGGCAGAACAAAAACTCAAAGAGCTCCGGGAAAAAGCAATCCAACAATGGGGTTTGGTCGATGTGGCAATCGTTCATCGCATTGGAAGAGTCGACCCCGGTGAAACAAGCGTGGCTATCGCGGTCTCTTCTGAGCATCGAAAACCAGCGTTTGAGGCAGGAAGTTGGCTGATAGATATGTTGAAAAACGTGGTGCCCATCTGGAAACAGGAAACCTGGGCCGACGGAACCACTGAATGGGCCCACCCCCAAAACAATAAAACACATAGCAGCTCGGCGACACAAAATTCATAAGCGTTCAGCCGCTTTTGGTATAACTTGAATTCAATGAACGTTCAGAATGCTAGTCCGATCGTCGATTCTTACGGCCGAGTTCACCGGAACTTGCGGCTCAGTGTCACCGATCGCTGTAACATACGGTGTTTTTACTGCATGCCCGCCGACCAGGTGGAGTTTTTGCCGCGGAAAGAACTGTTGACCTTTGAAGAAATCACCCGGTTCGTGGAGATTGTTGCGCGGCTCGGCGTGCACCGGGTTCGGCTGACTGGCGGTGAACCGCTGGTTCGTAAAGACGTGTCGCAGCTGGTGTCCCGCCTGGCCCGAATCAACGGTATTGAAGACATCGCAATGACGACCAACGGGCTGCTGTTGGCCGACCATGCAGAAGAACTTCGCGACGCCGGTCTCAGCCGACTTAATATTAGTCTTGATGGTTTGCAGGAAGAAACGTTTCGTCGCATCTCTCGCCGATCGGGAATCGATAAAGTGGTCGCCGGAATCGACAAGGCAATTGGGGCCGGCTTTAAAACGATTAGGTTGAACGCGGTTTCAATAGCAGGCATTACCGAAAAAGAAGTGCTGCCTCTGGCGCGGTTTGCGAAGGAACGGTCACTGGAACTTCGGTTTATTGAATTTATGCCGCTGGACGCGGAGAACTCCTGGCAACAGGAGCTGGTGCTGTCGGGCGAAACAGTCAAATCGTGTTTGGAATCCGAGCTGGGGCCGTTGATTCCTGCCAAACGAACGGATCCCTCCCAGCCCTCCCAGGATTTTGTGTTCAAAGAAGGTGGGGGAACGATTGGCTTTATTAACCCCGTTTCACAGCCGTTTTGCAGCGACTGTAATCGGCTGAGGCTAACGGCAGAGGGACAACTTAGAAATTGCTTGTTTTCGACGAAAGAATGGGATATCCGGCAAATGCTTCGGGGCGGCGCCGATGAGCCAGCCATTGAACGTCAGGTGCGAGACTGTGTCGCCGTCAAAAAGGCGGCCCACGGTATCGATTCAACGGATTTTGAGCGACCAGAAAAGTCAATGTACCAGATCGGTGGTTGAGACCGTCGACAGCACAGGCCAACACCAGAGAAAGGCAATAACAGTGCGACCGGAATTATTGAAAGACCGCTGCCGATTGGCGATCGAGCTTGTGTTGGGTTCCGCAAGAGGGACGTGGCAACTTGGGGAGGGGCAGTTACCCAGGATGGGAATCGCCCTGGTTTTTTTCTGGGCCGTTGGCCAGGGGGGAGATTGTTGGGCCGTTTTGCCAGTGGTGCCCACCTGTCAGCAAACTAGAGCAGAGCACTCGCAACCTGCCCAACGAAAGGTCCTCTCGTTGGGTTCCACTGGAATCCAGGTGGAGACCCTGCAAAGAACCTTGAATGTTCGCTTGAAACCCTCACCGGGTCTATCGGTTGACGGGGATTTTGGACCGGCCACGCGTCTTGCGGTGATTCGGTTTCAGGAAAGCCGCCAACTTAAAAACGATGGAGTGGTTGACCACGACGATTGGACAGCCATGGGAACACCGGTAAAGCCCGATGACTCTGTCCCAGATCCCACAGCGTTCAACCAACAGGCATTGCCCATTGCCCCCAGCGACGCCCTGGAGGGACCGCCTTTTGTGACTGCCAAATCGTGGGCGATAGCCGACCTTGAAACCGGGAAGATTCTCGACCATTTGTCGAAGGACAAGGTTCTTGATATTGCCAGTACCACAAAAATCATGACAGGACTGTTGGTGCTTGAGTTCGCCGAACAGCAGCCAACGGTTCTTCAAGAAAAGATTACTTTTTCTTCGAAAGCAGACAAGACGCGGGGTTCCACCAGCGGTTTGCGAGCGGGTGAGACCATTAGCGTCAAGGAGTTGCTGTATGGCCTGCTGCTGCCGTCAGGGAACGATGCCTCGGTGGCCTTCGCAGAGCATTTTGGCACCCGAATGATCGAAGCCCAAGGCCAAAACCGACCAAAGGACACAGGGTACGTTTTGTTTGTGGAAGCGATGAACCGCCGGGCCCGCCGACTTGGAATGAAAAACACGGTTTTCAAAAACCCGCACGGGCTGACGGCAGCCGGTCACAGTTCCACTGCGGCAGACTTGGTCCTGCTGGCAACTGCCGCGATGAAGCTGAGTAGCTTTCGTGCTTACGTTTCGACCCGTCAGTATGGCTGCAAAGTTGGAACATCGCTTGGGGGAAACAGGAACATCGCTTGGAAAAACACCAACCAGTTGCTTGGAATCGAGGGCTACATTGGAATCAAGACTGGAACAACTGCAGCAGCAGGCGCGTGCCTGGTGTCCGCATCCCGGCGGGGCGACAAAGAGCTGGTCATGGTGGTCTTGGGGAGCGGCTCATCACGGGGTCGTTATGTCGACACGAGAAACCTATACCGGTGGGCGTGGCGACAACAAGAATTGCTCAGAAGACCGTAAATGATCCACCAGAAGGCAGGGAAGCTGCCCATGATGGCGGAGGTGTTGTTATGATTACGATAAGGAAGACCGGGTTGGGGCCAAGCAAACCAATAACGCCAGGGAGACCAGTGTTCGATGTTTAATTGTTGTGTTCAAGAAAAGTGGTTGAGCCAAATGTTGCTGCTACTGGCGGTTGTCTGGACGGGCCCGGTGGTCGCCCAATCGGATTTGGAAAACGATTGGCCCTGGTGGCGAGGTCCGAGTCGAAATGGAATTGCCCCCTCGGGGCAAATGCCGCCAATGACTTGGGGGGAGAATAAAAATATCCGGTGGAAATCGCCTCTCCCCGGCAAGGGTCACGGAAGCCCAGTGGTTTTGGGTGCACGGGTTTACATCACCACGGCTGACTTGGACCGAGACCTGCAAACGCTGATTTGCCTGGACCGGCTGACCGGAAAAAAAGTCTGGGAATCCAGAATTCATCAGGGCGGATTGAAAACCGATGGCAATAAAAAGCAAAACAAAAAAGCCTCGCTAGCCTCTACCACGGCAGCAACAGACGGCGAAAAGATATTCGTTAATTTCCTGAACGAGGAGGCCGTTTGGACGACAGCCCTGGACCTGTCAGGTAAAATTCTCTGGCAAAAAAAGATCACAGACTACGTGGTTCACCAAGGCTATGGTTCATCTCCGGCCCTTTACGGACAATTGGTAATTGTGTCGGCGGACAACAAAGGGGGGGGCCTGATCAAAGCGTTAAAAAAATCTAATGGAGAAACCGTTTGGCAGAGGGTGAGACCCAAGAAGCCAAACTACCCCTCACCGGTGATTCTCAGCGCGGCCGGAAAAAAGCAGTTGTTAATGACGGGCTGCGATCTGGTGACCAGCCTGGACCCGAACACCGGAAAAACGCTTTGGGAGATCAAGGGCGCAACGACTGAATGCGTTGCGACCACCGTCACCGATGGGACCCATGTTTTCACCAGCGGCGGCTACCCGCAAAACCACATCTCGGCAGTTGCGGCCGACGGCAGCGGGAGGGTGGTCTGGCAAAACAACTCGCGAGTTTACGTCCCTTCTCTGATTTGTCACGAGAATCATCTATACGCGGTTCTCGACGCCGGGATCGCAATGTGTTTTGACAGTAAAACCGGTGAAGAAAAATGGAAATCCCGTTTAGGTGGCAACTTCAGTGGATCTCCGGTGATGATCGGGAAGCGGATCTATGCCACCAATGAAAACGGGGAAACGTTTATCTTTCAAGCCCAGCCCGATAGCTATCGACTCATTAAAAAGAACAAGTTGGGAGACAGTGTTCTGTCCACCATGGTCATTTGTGGCGGGCACATTTACCTGCGAGTCGCCAACCAGGAGGGAGGGGTACGGCAAGAGTACCTCTATTGCATCGGAGAACCCTAAGTGCATCGGAGAACCCAGGGATCCAAGAGAGGTGTTCAGTAGAGTTGGCAAGGCTTCCCGTCCAGGTTTAGCCCGGAGATTTTTCTTTGGACATTTTCAGGGCATTGCCACACCCAATGTACTCGACCGAGGTCATGAAGCTTTCAATGATGGTCAGCCCGCGACCAGATTCCCGATAAAGGTTTTCCTTTTGAGTGGGGTCAGGCACCTCGTGGCGGGCAAAACCACTGCCCTGGTCAGTGATGTGGACTTGAAAAAGGTCGGTTCCAACAGCGCATTCCACAGAAACTTGTTTGTCAGGGTCAAGCTGGTTTCCATGCTTGATGGCATTCATGACGGCTTCTTCAAGCGCGAGATGAATTTTAAAGATGTCTTGCTCTGGCCACTTCAGCTCCACCAGCTTTTCGCGAATCGTGCCGACCAGCTCGATGCCTTGTTCCGGCACGCTTGCGATCGAGGCGGTCAAATTCCACTCAGGTGTATTCACTCTGGATTATTTAGATAGAGCTAATCGCAAAAAACAAATCGGCTTAGCAATGCTAACGCGAAGCTACTGCAACGCTTCGATTGCAGCGCTGCGGTTGTCGTAAAGCTTGAACAGCAGGTCGAGCTTGGTGATGGCAAACACCTCACTCACGGCAGGCCCGAGACTGCAAAACGCCAGCACACCTTTGTCTGTTTTGATGTTTTTGTCGAGCACGATCAGTCGATTCAGTACGGCACTGGAAAGAAATTCAACGGCATCAAGATCCAGCAGAAAGGTGCCGCCCTTGTTGTCATCGAGCAACGACTGCAGTTCCTTGCCGATTTCCTCGATCATAATGGGGTCTGTGATCCGGGTTGCATTAAACCGGACGACTTGTGTGTTGCCGACGGGTTCGGCGCTGATTTGATGAAAGGCAGTCATGAGTTATTCAATAAAGGTGTTTGGGAATACCTTATTCTGTCCGCAATTGCCGCAGAGGAAAAGAACCAGAACGCTTTCGGGCGAAAAAACAGGGAAATCCAACGCCAGGAACAGCTTTGAAAGAGGGGCAACTCTTCGGTTATTCTTCTATTCTTCTTTTCGAATCAACAATGCTTGAACGACCAGTACCCCACCCACGGAGATCAGGCAGCGGCCCAACCAGTCAGGGGGTTGAATGGTTTTGCGTTGCAATGGGGCGATCGTTTCTCTGGAGAAAATCCCTCTGGGTTTTTCAGGGGCTGTTTGTTTTTCAAAACGGTCATAGTAAAACGAGGACGCTTTTTCGGTGAGCACAAAACTGTCGAAATAATGGAACTGGAGCCCGAAAAAAAGGAGCAGCGCTCCCCAGATAAAAAGGTTGTTTTTCTTAAATTCCATAACGGTGCATTCGAGAGTGGTTTGGGCTAGCGTCCAAGCGAATGTGCAGAATCCCTTCTTTTCGTTTATCGAACGGTTGTCTTTTTGACTTTGGCGACGTAGGCCGGGGTTGTTTTTTGGGGGATGTTCCATAACCGCCGATTGGGGGGCTTGATTGTCTCGTTAGGATTGTCCGGGGGAAGCTCCTCGAAATTTTCCGTTTCCCGGATAGGGTTTTTGCTATAATTTGCTTTCTGTCTATATATTTTGTAGCAACGAAATATTGTGTAGTAACCAAATCGTAGGTGAATCAACCAAGGGTCCCATCTTTAGCAAACCCGCCAAGCAAGCTAAGGAGCCTTCGATTTTTCCAGCAGGAGTATACTAAATGGCGATTTCAGGATCCGTCGATAGCTCGACATGGCTAAGTGGCGCAGACATCCTAGTTAAGTCCTTGGTCGACCACGGCGTCGATACCATTTTTGCTTATCCCGGGGGTGCAAGCATGCCCCTGCACCAGGCATTGACGCGATACGACGCCCAGCTGAGAACCATTCTCCCCCGCCACGAACAGGGTGGTTGTTTTGCTGCCCAGGGCTACGCGCGGACCACGGGGAAGCCAGGGGTGGTCATGGCGACCAGTGGTCCTGGTGCGACCAACCTTGTCACGGCGATCGCCGACGCCAAACTGGACTCAATTCCGCTGATTGCCATTACAGGACAAGTGCCCACCCAGGTGATCGGGACCGATGCCTTTCAGGAAACGCCAATCGTGGAGGTTTGTCGTGGCATCACCAAGCACCATTGCCTGGTTACAGATATCAGGGATGTGCCACGGGCGGTCAAAGAGGCCTTTCACATTGCCACAACCGGTCG
>JAZABE010000050.1:0-3315 GCA_036137535.1 Planctomycetota bacterium
CCACATCTTCCCATCCTTCGAAACATTTTCGTAAAAGTCAACATTTCGACCGTTCACCAACAAATCGACTTTTCCATCGACATTCCAGTCCACCAAGCAAAACTTCCTGCGACCACTCCCACCGGCAGGCTTTGAATTCAGACGCAGTGGTTTGCCATCTTCGGTTTTAAATAGTCGGTTAGGTCCCAATAAGCGGAGACTGTTTTCATGTTGTTCCCGCTCAAACCACGCCAAGTATCCTTGCGGATCCAACATGACTAGATCGTTCAAACCATCTTCGTTGATATCATAAATTACCGGTGTGGTTCGCCATTGTGTGACCAGTTGTTTTCCACTCGGTGTCCACCAATTCCACGATGGTTTCTGGAATCCTTCCGCGCCATCCACATGAATCGGTTGTTCGCCAGACAAACGGGGATTCTTTATTGACCCAACGTTCTTGAACCAAACAACTTTGCCCCAAATTGAATTGACCACCAAATCCAGCAGTCCATCATGATCCCAATCTCCAACACTCAAGGTGGTGTATCCCCATTTTGCTTCCGCAGGCCCTTGAATCGAACCATTGTTGCCCGCTTGGATACGGATAATTTCACCTTCGGCTTCAAGGTATCTTGGCCGATCCCAAATCGGGACTGGATCACCCTTGGGACCCACATGAAATCCCAGGTTTTCAATCAGGCCGATGTATCCAGCCGTATTCCCGCAAATCAAATCAGCATCACCATCTCCATCCCAGTCAACACTAACTGGTGTCACCAACGCACCAAACTTCACATCTTTCGATCGCTGTTGAAAATATCGGGGGGGAGAGAATTCCGGTAAACGGTCTGAATCGAGACCCTGATTTTCAATAAAAGCAACCCGACCGTCTTCGTCCCCACAAATCAGGTCGATATCCCCATCATCGTCCCAGTCAATGGACGTCGGTGTAATCATTTGCAAGTCCATTTTTAGCCGAGATTTCCCGGACGTCAGGCGAACCCCCGCTTTGTAGGTTGGACGCGTCCGATTTCCAACGTTTTCAAAAAACGTAAATCCGTCTAGAAACTCGCCGCATAAAATATCAAGATCGCCATCCGAGTCGAAATCATCGAGACTCGGGGACGGCATCCCGAAAACTTCAATCGGACGCCCCTGAGCTAGAACTTTCACAGGATTTGCGTAACGAGGATCCTCATTCGTATTTTCGTTTTTGATCCAATAAACAAAACCTCGCAAAGGACCATTTGTCCAATTGCCCTTTGTATCAAAAGCATTGTCCCAACCGTAATCGGACCAATCTCCCACTCCCACCAACAAATCCCGAACACCATCCCCATCAAAATCGCAATATTTCCACTGGTTGGCCCGTAGACGCTTTGCCGGATGCACATTGGACTTGGGATAAATTTTTTGGGGTGACGAAAAATGGTTTTTCCGGAATGCTGTCCATTCAATACCGGCCGTCAGCACGTGTGTTTGATTCTTGAAATACGAAACTTGGGGTGACCGCAGCCCTTGTCCGACTCTGACAGGGGGTTCAAAGACCGGCATCTTCTGCCCAGGGTTACTCCTGTTCTCAAAAAAGTAGGTCCCATTGAATGGAACATCCGGACAGGAAACCACCAAATCCAAGTCACCATCTCCATCCCAATCCATTGGCAATGGCCAGGCCCACAACCCAACCCCAAGGTCTACAATTAAACCGGGATGATTAAAGGCAATCCGATCTTGTGAATCCAGCTGCATGTCCGCTACCGTCGGCAACGTGAAAAACGCAATCACCAGCAAATTGATTCTAATTTCCATACTGACTCAAGTTACCCTAAGATTCATCCCTAGTTTACCCGTTTGAAATGGGGGATCCCGGTAGAGTTTTACAACATTACCCTCGCCGTTTCACCAAACCGTAACGCATTTATATTATATCCGGAGTCGACTTTGGCCGTTGTCTGGACATTCCCGAATCACCATCCTTACAGAAACGGAAAGGAATCTTGGATTTGCAGATTGAAACGACCCCAAGAACGGGGCTGGCGATTCACACTGACCGGCCGCTGCTGCCTCTTCTGTAAACCACTAACACCAAAACCTTCACGACGACCAGACTAGCTCTTACTGGTTTCTGGATACAATCACCGATTTACTGGGCATCAATCTGGAATACAAGGCGTTATCAATAATGTAAAACCAATTTGAAAAACGGTCGTTTATTTTATCAGCGACTTCTCGTGCAGCTTCTAACTTCTTTTTCCGTTCCTCTAGTTTGATTTGATATTGGCGACGGGATTCACGATCATCATCCTCTTGAGTAAGCTCGAAGCCGCATCCCGCCTTCGGAGGTTTTGGAGGCTCATTAGATGCTTTCGAATTGTTTTGTTTACCTGGCTCAGCCGGCAAGGGAAACATCGATTCGTCAACGTCTGCAGACACCATCACGTAACGCTGGTCATTCGATCGCCCAGTCACCTCGGCAGCAGTCATCCCTCCAAATAGCATCCGGTAACGAATACCCGAGGTCTCGGTAAAAGCCAATTCACCGCCAGCCCCCACACTTCGCGCTGGCGTTACTTGCTCATCCACAAAAAACCCGTACTTTTGGATCGCATTGACAACCTTAAAGGTGTTGGGGATCCCCTTGCGTTCCCTGAGTGAGATCGCAAGAGCAAGGCTCTTGGCATTCACATCCTGGATCTCAAAATTTTCCAATGCCAAACGGACTCTTTCCAGTTCCGCAACGTCAAGTAAGGGTTTGGCCGTCGGGTCTCCCCCATCCGAAAAAGAGCGAGTTGTCCATTGATTCCTTTCAAGAACCAAATCTGCCAGGTACGATTTTTCAATCTCGAGCAAAGCTGATTTCGCCAGGCTGTATTTATCAATACTGAGCTTGGAAATTGACCAACGATTTCCAAAATCAAGAATCTTTGGATTAATCCAGGCGAAAAAATCAGTCTTCAAAATGCTGGGGTCATATTCGCAAACATAAATAAAACGTTGGCCCGGAATTCGAACAAAGCGACGATCGGCTTCATCTTTCACCGCCTTACCAATGATGATGGACGCAACATCCTGTTTTTCCCTGTCTTTAAGAGTGACTTTGGTGCCAACTCCCTCTTGTCCTGCCTTAAGACCGGGTTCTGGCTCCACCACGCCATAAGTCTCCTCGTCCGTTGGATCTTCTGAAGCAATTCCTAAAACCACCAAACCTGAAAGGCTGGCAGCCGTATGAATCAATTTTTCGTCGGAATCGACTGGGTAACCAAATTTCGAGGGAATAACCCAGCCCGAAACTAAATTGTTTTCCATTACAATTTCATCAAATGCGTTTTTCGC
>JAZABE010000051.1:0-3434 GCA_036137535.1 Planctomycetota bacterium
GTCAGGTAAATCGTATCGCCCTGCTCTAACTTTTTGATCCCACCCTCGTATTTTCGTGCCGCCCGATCTTGGATCAGTTTTCGTCTCTGGTCGGCATACTCTTGAGAAATCAGTCGTTGGACAGGAATCTTCTCAAAATCCGGATCCGCGTAGTAACGAGCCCGATCTTCAAATGCTAGTTTTTTGGCTTCCACGAAATAATGGACGTGTTCCTGGCTGCCAAATCCAAATGACTTGAGATCATAAGCCTTAAGCAACTGAAGCATCTGCAAGGCGGCAATGCCCTGGCCATTGGGTGGAAGCTCCCAAAGGTCGTATCCACGATAATTCACTGAAACCGGTTCAACCCAGGTCGATTGATGCGTCGCCAAGTCGTCGTAGCTCAAGTAGCCCTGGTTGGCTTTCATATAGGCATCAATCTCTTTTGCGATGTCTCCTTTGTAAAAAACATCTCGGCCTCCTGTGGCAATTCGCCGTAACGTTTGCCCCAACCGAGGATTCTTGAAAATCTCACCTTTTTGGGGTGCTTTTCCGTCCGGCAAGAAGGTTTTCTTGAATCCCGGGTAACGCCCCAACGAGCGACTCCGTGCCCAGTAATGGGCAATCAATTCGGAAACCGGAAAACCATCCTCGCAATAGGCAATCGCGGGAGCCAAAACCTCTTTCATGGGAAGCTTGCCAAATTTCGCATGAATTTCAAACCATCCATCAACACAACCGGGCACCGATATCGGCAGCATGCCAAGGGAAGGAATTTGGGTCAATTTTTTTTTCTGGAAGACCTCAGCGGTCAGAGATTTTGGAGAGCGTCCACTGGCATTGAGTCCATAAAGTTTCTGGGTTTTGGAATCCCAGATCATCACGAATAAATCTCCGCCAATTCCATTGCCCGTCGGCTCCATTAATCCCAGAGTTGCGTTTGCGGCAATTGCCGCATCAATGGCATTTCCCCCTTTTCTCATCGTTTCCAAGGCCACCTGGGTCGCCAGTGGCTGGCTGGTTGCCGCCATAGCTGTCCTGGCAATGACCTCTGAACGGGTTGCGAACGTTTTGCCCGTAATCCGGTCTTGCCCAGTCAAACCAAGGTCAGATCCCAGGCAAAGTAAAAAAACAACAACGAGATAACGCATGATCAAATTCAATTCAAGCAAGGGAATTTAACGGTAAACTCTACAGCAACCTGTAAACAAGATAATTTCTGCAGGGGAGCAGTGCAATTCTCAAAGGTAGCCAACCAACCCGTTTCCCATTATCTTTGAAGGAGTTCATTCTGTTTCCAGGCCTAAATATGCTATACCGCGTCATCCTCTTTTTTGCTTGCATGCTTCTGGAATCTGCGACGAATGCACAGCAAATCGATACCATTCTCCATAACGGCAATCTCATCACGGTCGATTCCAAACGGCCGAATGCCGCAGCACTCGCAATCGCGGACGGAAAAATTATCGCGGTAGGCACCAACCGTGAGATTCTCAAGTTGAAATCAGGCAACACCCAGGTCATCGACCTCAAGAACAAAACAGTCGTTCCTGGATTTATTGAATCCCACGCGCACCTGACTTGGGTTGGACGAATGTTGACCCAGCTCGATTTGAGCCAGGCCAAAAGTTGGGAAGACATTGTGAACCTGGTAGAAATAGCCGTTGAAAAAGCAAAACCGGGCGAATGGATTATTGGGCGGGGGTGGCACCAATCCCTCTGGGAGATCCAGCCAACACCGAGTTTCGATGGCTATCCGATTCACGATGCCCTTTCGAGCATCTCACCGAACAATCCGGTCTACCTAACCCACCGGAGCGGGCACATGGGCTTCGCAAATGAACACGCCATGCGACTGGCCGGCATTAGCCGCGGAACGACTGCCCCTGCAGGCGGGGAAATCCCACGGGACCAAAGCGGGGATCCAATTGGAGTCTTCCGGGAAACTGCCCAAGGTCTGATCAGCAAGGTCCTGGAAAAATCCCGGAACCAGTTGTCCGCGGCAAAACAAAAACGCGAATTCGATCATTATGTGGAGCTCGCTCAACGCCAATGCCTGAAACATGGAATTACAACTTTTTGCGATGCGGGCATGCCCATCCCTGAAGTGATGAAACTCAAGTCACTGATCGATCGGGATCAACTCGATCTCCGCATCTGGATCATGCTTCGATCTAGCAACGCTTCGTTGGAACTTGGTTTACCGCAGGTTCAACCGCTCAAGAACTATGGCGGCGGCCGGATCCAGGTTGGTGGGATCAAACAGATGGTCGACGGCGCATTGGGCGCCCATGGCGCCTGGCTTCTGGAACCGTATGCTGACCTTCCCCAAAGCTCTGGCCTGGTGGTCACACCCATTGAAACAATTCGCCGGACGGCTGAAATTGCTTTCCAACACAACCTGCAACTCTGTGTTCACGCGATTGGGGACCGGGCAAACCGGGCGATGCTCGACTTGTTCGAAACCTATTACCGGAAAGCCGGCGACCGAAAATTGAGATGGCGCATTGAACATGCTCAACATCTCCATCCCGATGATATCCCTCGGTTCGGAGAACTCGGCGTAATCGCCTCCATGCAAGGAATCCACTGCACCAGCGATGCTCCCTACGTCCCGATTCGACTGGGACCAGAACGCAGCAGGCTAGGGGCTTATGCCTGGCGGTCTCTCCTAGATACAGGGGCCACCATTGCCAATGGTAGTGATGCCCCTGTCGAACCCGTTAACCCCCTATTGGGTTACTACTCGACCGTTTCCAGGAGAATGAAAAACGGAAAACGTTTTTTTGAAGAACAACGTCTATCCCGTATGGAAGCACTCAAATCGTATACTCTGGATGCCGCCTATGCCATTTTTCAGGAAAAAAACCGAGGTTCAATTACTCCAGGGAAACAGGCGGATCTGGTCGTGCTGTCCCAAGATATCACGAAAGTCCCCGAGGAAAAAATTCGCAATACAAAGGTCTTGAAAACCCTAGTCGCTGGTGAGATTGTTTACCGGAACCAATAGTCCCAAGTCTCCCCCCTATTTAATCCCAGCCAAAATAACCGAGTGAATTCACAACCCAAAAAACAATTTGGAACCTGGACATTGACCTTCCTCGTGATCGCCAACATGGTAGGCGCCGGGGTCTTCACCACCTCAGGATTTGCGATCGGGGAACTCCACTCACCGGCAGCGGTAGTGGCCGCCTGGATCGTTGCGGGAATCATTGCCATGGCCGGGGCAATCAGTTACGGCCAGCTCATACGTCAGATGCCCGAATCCGGTGGAGAATATCTTTTTCTTTCACGGGCTTACCACCCGATGATCGGTTTCATTGCTGGTTGGGTTTCCATGTTTGCCGGCTTCACCGCGGCCATTGCGGTCGCGGCCCTGGCCTTGGAAACGTATGTGGTCCCCGAACAAACCGCAATCCCCAAAGGTAGCGTGGCCATCTTGGTCGTGATCGTAG
>JAZABE010000052.1:0-1527 GCA_036137535.1 Planctomycetota bacterium
GTTTTTAAGCGATTTTTAGCTGGAAAACTGATTAACGTTGAAATCCAACACTCGCTGGGTAAAGTTTTCAACACCTGCCGGACAAATGATGAAAAAACGACAGCCCTTTTTGAATTCATGACCAAGCGGGGGCAGAGTCACTACGAGGAATCGGTCACCCAGTTGGAACATGCCTTGCAGACAGCGTTCTTAGCCAGGCAAGCGAGTGAACCAGCGGAGAATATCGTGGCAGCGCTTTTGCACGACGTTGGGCATTTTCTGATGGATGAATGCGGGGGTGAGGTTGATTTTCGTGAGGTTGATTGGAATCACGAAGTCGTGGGTGCAAACCACGCTCGTCAATGGTTTGTTGAAGTCGTTTCCGAGTCGATTCGCCTGCACGTTCCCGCCAAACGTTATTTGTGCACGGTTGATTCGGCCTATTTTGACCAGTTGTCTGTTGCTTCCCGGAACAGTTTTCGGTTGCAGGGGGGAGCTTTTTCCTTGACGGAAACCAAGCAATTTGAGCAGGAAAACTATTTTGAGGTTGCCATCAAGTTGCGCCGCTGGGATGATCAGGCAAAAGTAACCGGCCTGCAGGTGCCGCCGCTGGATTCCTACCGTGAGGAAGTCGCGTCCTGCATTCTCTAGCACGGGTTTGGCTGGCCCCGTGGAGAATGAAGGCAGCCGTTTCGAGGTTAGAGGTTTTTGACCTTGATGTTTTTCCACCGACACTTGGCCCCCTTGGGCCAACCGCCTCCGCCATGCACTTGGACGGCGATGCTTCCTTCGGTTCCAAGGGTTTTGGCAATACCTTCCTTGTTATAGCCACCGACTTTGGATTGAGATCCGTCGAAATTACAGATTTTTTCGCCGTTAATCCAGGTGGTAATCACGGGGTATTTCCCCACCACACGGACCTTGGCCGTATTCCAATCATTGAGTTTCCAGGCCTTGACCCATTGGGCGGGTGTGCAGCTATAAACCAGCCCGGCTTCCTGGGCGGTTTTGTGTTTCGCGGTTTGCATTCCGACGAGTTTTTTATCTTCGTATTGCCCGTTGATGTCAAACGTCCGAGTGTTGAATCCGCCGGTGCCTTCGCCGTAAAGATGCCCGACGTTTCCATTGTCGTGGTAGTCCACCATCATCTGGATGCATTGGCCCCGATCGTTTCCACGTAGAAAGAACCCAGAGCAGACACCCCAGTCGGGTTTCATGTCGATTGTGACTTCGAAATCACTGAATTTCTGATCGCTCAGCAGGATGCCGCCGTTCCCGGAACCGGGCGGATCCTGTTCACCGGTGATAGTTCCATTCTCAACTTGCCAGTGTCCGCCGGTGCCGTGGCCAATCCGCTGGGGGTTCTTATGCCAGCCTTTCAACGATTTGCCATCGAATAAATGGATCCAGTCGTCTTTACGAGGGATTGCAAAGGCACCGGTGGAAAGAGCCAGGCTGCTACACAGGGTCGTGGTTGAAACGAGAAAATTTCGGCGATGGTTCTGCTCGGTCATCGGGCTTGCGTTCTGAAAAAGTGTGGGTCATAAG
>JAZABE010000053.1:0-4841 GCA_036137535.1 Planctomycetota bacterium
GATCCCCATTCAAATCAAGGGAAAAATTAAGGCAAAAATCAATGTGCCCCCGGGAACGGATAAAGACCAGCTTGAGAGGTTAGCCCGGGAAAATGATGCCATCAGGGAGTTGTTGGAAAACTCTGAGTTAATCAAGGTCATTGTTGTGCCTGACCGAATGGTTAATTTTGTCGTGAAGTCGTGACAGGCTATCAGCGAGGACGATAGCCAATGGCCGGTTCATGATTTTCTTGGCGAATGAGTTTGTGATCCTGTTCCCTCGCCCATTGACTGACTTGATCCGAAGCTTCTCCCGAGTCTTCGTTTCCATCAAACGAACGAAAAATGTATTCGCAGAATTTGCACGTTACCGGTTTCCCCAGAGAACGAATGTGAACATCAAATCGTCTTGCGCAACGTGGGCAGCTTTGAATAAAAAAGGTCATCCTTGACACCCTTTTTGCAATAGGTTTGGACCCGATCCATGGGCCTGCCTTTAATAGAAAATTGTTCTTGGCAATATAGCCCAATTGGCCGAATCGATACAAAGCGACTTTTGAAAATAATCGGGAAAGTGCTATCACTTTTGGCTTCTCGGAACGTACCACATTGGTTGAAAGCAAAAATTGCATTGAAAGTATTGCCTGACCGCTTTGTTTTGACAGTGGGAATGCAAGATGATGCAAAAAGTCAACGAACGGTTTTTACGATCAGATAAGCTTGCGTCCGGATGCGCTGATGAGTCGCGATTTTTTTTTGTTGAAACATAATCAATGAGCTAAAGTTCTAGGAGAAAATCGTCTCATGCTTTTCATTTATTTGCTTTTTGGCCAAAATGTTTTCGGCATCCCAAATGAGGGAGGGAAGACCAGGTGAAAAGCGAAAATGCGACTGTATTGATCGATCGAGTGTGAATTCATGAAGAGTACGGCGGAGGGAAGGACTTCGAGGTTACTCTCATACTGCACTCCTGTGATTTGGCAACCAAGAGCCTCGACCAAGATGGGATTCTGTAAAATGAACTGCATGACTTTGGCTGAAAACGTCCAGAGATTTCAACCCGATGCAACCCCAAGAGAAGTTGCACGACTTTGCCTTTTACTCAGCAACGCAGTGGATGAAGTCGACGCATTAGAAAACCCTGAATGCCTGGAAGAGACTTGGAGTGAAATCGGACTTAGGCTGCAAGCTGCAACTGACCAGCACGCAGCAATGACCGAAGAGCTGGAGGCTCTTGCCCGCTCTGACCCTCGCCGATTCACTCCGGACCAAATCTGGATTCTGATTCGAGCGATAAAGGTTCAGAGCCAGGTGCTTCGGCTTTACGTTGGTGATCCACAGCTTGCGGTCTAAAAAAACCTAACGACTATTTAGACCAAGGGTCGATCTGAACAGATTCGCCGTTTTTGTGAATTCGCGAATCAAGAATTAAAACCGCGAACATAGCACGACCGAATTAGTGAACATTTAAGCCGTTCTGTCTGAAAGGTTTTTCAACCTGGAAATGTCTAATGAATTCCGTCGATAGCCCGCTGACAAAATTCTTCACCGTTGTTGTTTTTTTCGTTTCAACAACGGTGTGGGGGCAGGAGCGGCCCGAAGCTCCAGAATTTGAAGCACCGGAGCGAGCTGAGAATCAGAAAATTACGTCGTTCAGAGAACTCTGCAAAGCCTATGAAGCTCAGAAGATCAGGTTCCAGAAAAATGACAGGAACGAATCTTTACTATTTGAGACCCGCAAAGGGAAATTTGACGGTTTGATGGTCGTCAAATGGGACGCCGGAAGTGGCGTTGTCCATTTTATCCAGACGATGCCGTTAACGCTGAAAAAAGACCAGGTCTCGTTGTTTTTGGAGATTTCGCAGACATTGAACCATGGATTTCTTTTCCCGGGTATAAGTGTCAATCTCGAAAACCTTGGCACTTACTACCGACTGTCGGTACCGGTCGCTCCCCGTGGTTATTTGTTTGATTATGAGGTTGGAACTTATACAAAATTTGCGCTAAACAAGGCGGCTGAATTTTTGCCAACAATCGAGCTTGGTCTTGAAAAGAAAATCAAAGTGGAAGAGCTGCTGTTATTTCATCAGAAAAAGATGAGAGATTTGCGCAGTCAGTTTCCCATGGATCTCGAGGTGCATGGCAAGTTTGTTCGCCATAGTGGAGATGTTACTTGGGAGCTCGACTTTACCAAGTCGGGAGTTGTCCGTTTTATTCGAGAAGGAAAAGTAGAGCGAGTTTCGGATTTTGAAATTGTGAAAGAAAAAATCATCTTCAAAGGTCAGGATTCAACCGTAGAGAACGAGAGTGGGCACTATGAAATATTTCTTTCCAATCAAAAGTTGACGTTTCGCAAGTCCAAAGACCCAGTTGACAGTAGAAGTGTTCTTTTGACTGGGGGACCCTGGACCCAAAAAGACTAGAGGTTAGTTGGTAGGCCGATTTTTTCGGTGGATTGGTTTCGGTCTAAATCGCTACCGACAGGAAACGCAGAATCGAGTATATTGGCAGCACTTAACGGAGTGGAGTGATGCCTCGAGAAAAGATTATTGCGAACAATGAAGCTGGGAGAGAACCGGCGGAAGATGGGCCAATGGGTTCAACCGAAAAAAATTCTGTGGTGTCAGACACAAACCAGTCCGCGGATCAATCGAATCGTAAATCAGCTGGGAAGCTGATGGAGGAAGACCGGAATTTACGCCCAACAATCATGGACGAAATGGTCGGTCAAGTGGATGTCAAAGAACAGTTGCGTATTGTTGTCAACGCAGCTCGTGGCCGGGGGGAAGCTTTGAGCCATGTTCTGTTTGATGGACCGCCGGGATTGGGGAAAACAACGTTTGCAATGGCGATCCCCAATGAACTTGGTGTTCCGGTTGAATTCGCCAGTGGGCCTAGCCTCAAGGCTCCCAAAGATCTGGTTCCGTATCTCACGAATGCCCAAGAGAAATCAGTGCTGTTCATTGATGAAATTCATCGAGTGCCCAAAGCGGTCGAGGAATATCTTTACACGGCGATGGAGGATTATCGGATTGACATGGTCTTAGGTGAAGGCGTGAATGCCCGGACTTACAGTTATAAGCTGAGTCCATTTACGTTAATCGGGGCAACCACCCGGGCAGGTATGTTATCGGCACCGCTAAGGGATCGGTTTCCAATTAGGCACCATCTTGATTTTTACGAGTTGGCGGAGTTGAAAGAGATTGTTTTACGCAATGCCAAAAAACTGTCGATTACTATCGATGATGATGCAGCCGATGAACTGGCTCGCAGGAGTCGGGGGACACCGAGGATCACGATCAACCGGTTGCTATGGGTCCGAGATTATGCGGAAAGTAAAGCCGACGGACACATAAGCCTGGAAGTTGCTCTCCAGGCCATGCAGATGGCGGACATCGATTCTTTGGGACTCGACAAACAGGATCGACAATACCTGGAGACGTTGATCCGGGCGTTTGGTGGAGGACCGGCTGGAGTTGAGGCGATTGCCCATACGATGAATGGTTCTGTCGATACGATCGAAGAAGAGGTGGAACCGTTTCTCTTGAGAATCAACTTGGTGGTTCGAACTCCCCGCGGGAGGAAGGCAACAGCTAAGGCATTTGCCCATATGGGAATTGAGGGAAAACCGGTTAACGAGCAGGAACCGCTTTTTTAGTTTTCTATTCCACTTGATTTCAGGTTCACGATTCCCAAGATTTTAGGCAGTCCATTGAAGCTGGGGGAAAACGGATTTGCGGATCTATTATTTCCTGTTCCGTGCAGTGAACCGGTGTGTTTGCACTATTTCCAACAATCCCAAGTGCGGTTAAAGCCCTCTTCCGGTTGGTGTTCCGTTGGGTTGGTAGACTGATAAAGCAGTGTAAATCCCCAAACTGTAGTGAACCCATTCGGTCTTTGTTTTTTCGTTCGAGTTGCTTGTTTCAGACAGATGCTAATGCTTTTCACTTAACACGAAAAGTGCCATAAGCAACTCGTTTTCACCAAAACTCCACCAGTCGAGATCAGGAAAGCCAACGCTGCAGAGGATTGATGAAATGGCATTTTGGTTCCCGGAATCCCGTAAGAAACGGACAATTATTTATCAGGAAAAAGAAGATTTACTGTTCAGAAGAAACAAGAACTGTTAACTTAGTGAATCCATTTTGAGAGGTGAAACCATGAAATCGTCGTTGACTTTAATCGTTGTGATTTTAATGATGTGCAGTATTGATCAGGTCAATGCTCAAGTCGAATTGAAAAAGGGAGACCGTGTTGTCTTTCTAGGGGATTCCATTACCCAGGCGGGAGCTCGGCCCGGGGGCTATGTTGCCCTTTTTCGACAGGCCGTGGATGACCATTTTGGTGATGGGGAAGTCAAAGTGATCGGGGCCGGGATCAGCGGTCATAAGGTCCCGGATTGCCAGAAACGGTTGCAGCGGGATGTGCTTTCTCAGGACCCAACTTTAGTTGTTATTTACATCGGTATCAACGATGTATGGCACTCACAGAATAATCGTGGAACTTCCAAGCAAGATTACCGGGAAGGTCTTGTTGACTTGATCAACCGAATCAAAAAAGCTGGTTCGAAAGTCGTCTTGTGCACGCCCAGTGTGATAGGGGAAAAAACGGATGGCAGCAATTCTCTCGACAAACTTCTGGATGAATATTGTGATATCAGTCGAAAGGTCGCTAAGGAAAATGAAGTTTCGATGCTTGACTTGCGGAAGGAGTTCTTGGATCACTTGAAAAAGGAAAACCAGTCCAATAAGCCGTCCAAGGTTCTTACGACAGATGGTGTTCATTTGAACCCTGCTGGCAATCGTTTTGTTTGCCAATGTGTGATGGAGGCTACAGGAGTGAGACCTTCCCAAGAATCAAAA
>JAZABE010000054.1:0-1218 GCA_036137535.1 Planctomycetota bacterium
TTCAATACCCGATCTTTTCTGGGTAAAAAATCGGCAACCATCACAGTTGCCTTCAGCCATCCCGTTTCCAGCGAAATTCAGCTTGAGGTTTCCGGTAACATTCGGAGTGATCTCGTTTTTGATCCGGGTCACCTCCTGATCAACAGTGTACGCCAGGGCACCTCAAAATCCGTCTCAACAACGATTCACTACGCGGGAGTGAATTCATGGAAAATTGTTGACGTCAGAAGCTCGCTTAATTCCTTGGTTGCGGATCTCGAAGAAATCGAGCGATCGAACGGCTCGGTCAAATACAAACTAACCCTCACCCTGAACGGCCATTGTCCGGAAGGTTATATTCGAGATCAAATCACCATCCTGACTAATGATGCTCAGGAAAGGGAAATATCGCTCCCGTTTTCTGCCCGGGTCATCTCAGCCTTGAACGTCTCATCCAAACAAGTCATTTTTGACCAATCGGAAAATAAAACAAAACGCTTGGTATTCCGGTCCGACCGAGACTTTGTCTTTACCAAAATCCAAGGTGAAAACGAGCACGTCAAAGTCTTGACATCAAAGGCGGCTAAAAAGACCCAATTCGTAACCATTTCCTATTCACCAAGGAAAGGAATCCAATTACCGTCTGAGATCCCCCTGCGGTTCGAAACCAGCCTGGGAAGCCAATTTTCAAAAACCGTCTTGGTCGAGGTCAAATAGTCCCCAGCTGGTGATACGTCTAAAAAAATACGCGGGTGCCAAATCACCCGCGCACAACCTGTTAACAAGTTTTTCGTTAATAGTTTATTTTAACGACGACCTCGTCCACCACCTCCGCCACCACGACCGCCACGATCCTCACGTGGTCGAGCCTCATTCACCTGAATTGCTCTTCCCGCAATCTTATGAAGGTTAAGACCGTCTATCGCATTTCGCGCTTCGTCGTCATTGGGCATTTCAACAAAACCAAAACCGCGTGAACGACCAGTTTCTCGATCCTGAAGTACCTTCGCAGAGGACACCGAACCGTACGCCTCAAATGCTTCACGCAACTCATCGTCGCCCACTTCGTACGAAAGATTTCCAACAAAAAGATTCATCTCTTACTTTCTCACATAAACCAAAAAAACAAAATCCGCAGAAACGATCCAAGCGTGCTGAATCTTTCCTTCGGCTGCCCAGCCCTTTATTCACTCTGCAAAATCAACCCACAATTCAGCGGTTTCAACCCGATATCGCTTA
>JAZABE010000055.1:0-1154 GCA_036137535.1 Planctomycetota bacterium
GCAAAGGGCTCTTGCAGGCCTTCAGGAAATTGGGGCTGAGGCCTTAAAGAAATCATTTTTTCCGGTCTAGTCTTTCGGAAAGAGGGCCGGTGTCGGGAAGCGGTCCTCTGGTCCGTCACCTTGATAGTCACTTCTTCCAGTTGGGATTGGGGGTTGGCGAATTGGCCCCAACGGATTCTCGCCATTGGTTTAATTGGCGTTTCATTTCAATCGCCCTTGCCGGCTGTTTTGCTGACAGGTCAGTTCGTTCGCTTTGGTCGTTCTTGAGATCAAACAGCTCCACTCGATCATCTTCATAATAGTGGATCAATTTCCAATTCCCGCTACGCATGGCGCTGGCAGGAGTCATTCGTGGATAGTAGTGCGGATAATGCCAGAACAGCTTTCTTGATTTCAGCTTCTTCTCTTCACCTTTGAGTAGTTGCATTAGGTTGACGCCGTCATTTTGCGGAACCCGATCTGGTGGAACGCCGATTTGTGCAGCCAGCGTTGGATAGAAATCCTGCGAGAGCACGAGCTCATCACACACCTTGCCGGGCTTAGTGACATCGGGCCAGCGAATCATCAGAGGCACACGAATGCCACCTTCATACAAAGTTCCTTTACCTGAACGGAAAGGAGCATTGCTGGTTGGCGGAGCTCCCGCCGACTTGCTGGTTTGAAAATCGACACCACCGTTATCGCTCGTCAGAATCACAATTGTATTTTGGTCAAGATTCAGCTGTTTCAGGGTATCGAGCAGGCGCCCTACATTTTCATCAAGACTTGCCAACATGCCAGCATAGATGGAGTGTTTATGTAATTTACCGGGCTGTTTTTTCTTGAAGCGGGCGATCATTTCCTCTTTGGCTTCAATCGGAGTATGGACTGTGTAATACCACAAGCTGATGAAGAACGGTCGTTGATGCTGTTCGCGGATGATATTGATTGCGTGGCTGGTCAATTTGTCCGGCAGGTAGTCGCCAGGCTTTCCTTTCCCGACAGGCACGTATCGTAATTCAGGATCGGACTTTGACCACACACCTCGATAGGGATAAAAGAACTTGGCAGGGGCACCCCAGTAAGTGCCGCCAATGTTGATATCGAATCCTTGAGTCTCTGGATAAAATGCTGAATTTCCAAGGTGCCACTTGCCAATGTGAGCCGTAAAGTAA
>JAZABE010000056.1:0-1902 GCA_036137535.1 Planctomycetota bacterium
GTGATCCTCAAAGTGCCCAGCAACTAGGATCAGGACATCTTTGGCTTCAAGATACGATTTTTGCTGGATCAACGAGTTTGCCAGCTGAATCGTGGCGGAAAAATTGAACGGGTTTTCGCGGAGGAAGGCCTTGATTTGTGAAACCGAGGAATCGGCTGCCAGATCCGCGTCCGAAAAATCGAGTTGATCACCGTAGTTTTCAGCGACTTGGACAACGAATTTTTTGAATTTAGCATCCAACTCTGTGAGGGAGCCTGTGTAACGCTGGAGAGATTCGTTGACCGAAATGCCGGCCCCTAGGTCAACGAGAATTTTTTTGAGGGTTTCGATGCCATAGTGTTTGACGAGGTACTCAATCACCAAAGAAGATTCATAGTAGGCAAACTGCAGGTGAATCGGAGATTCAGCCCGCAGGAACGCGGCGCTTAATTTACTGACCGGCGTCAACTCCTCAGAGAGCATTATCTTTCGGTAGGTCGGTGAGATCTTTTCTCCGGAACCCGGGTTTCGGAGCCTTTCTTCGTAAACGGAAATGCCCTCGCTCAACCAGCGGGGCATGCGATTTTGGGTTTTGCCGAGAGTAACGGCATGGCAGAACTCGTGCCATAAGACAGATTTCCAGTTGGTAGGGTTTTCTCCTTGCGATGCGGGGCTGTTGGCTGTGATGAGGTGTCCAAAACATACTCCCAGAAAACCAGCGCCGCCCGGCATGCCAAACGTTCGGATCGCGAAATCGGATTGTCGGGGAAAGATTTCGACGATGACCGGTTGGT
The DNA here is from genome assembly GCA_036137535.1 of Planctomycetota bacterium. Lineage (GTDB taxonomy): Bacteria > Planctomycetota > Planctomycetia > Pirellulales > Pirellulaceae > JABAAE01. The sequence continues at coordinate 774 of JAZABE010000056.1, forward strand.
CAAATTGGTAATCATACTTCTGGGTCAACTTGGCTTTGGCTTCGGTCAGCAGGCTGAGAACCTCCGGTCCGTAAAGCCTGGCCTCCCGCGCACTCATGCGAACGATAATGCCATCTTTTTCCAGAGCCGCGAACGAAGAGATCTCGTCGTGCAAGGTCTGTAGGTTATGCATAAGGACGTTGTAAGCATCGAGCTTGTTGGTTTCAGCAACCAGTTCCCAGCCCTCTTCTTCCCGGCCGAGCCGAAGGAGATCCTGAGCCAGTTGAATCTTGGCGGGAACAAAATCAGGACTAAATTCAATCGCTAATTTTTGATAGGCTGCCCCTTCTCTGAACCGGTATTTTTGCGATAGCTTGCGACCGATCGTGTGGTCGACCCGAGGGTTTTTTGCCCAGCTCGACAAGGCTTGTTGGCGGAACAATTTCTCGGCAGCATAGTCGCCCCGCAAATGGGCGATGATTGCCTTGTGGGCGAATGCTAATTCTTGGCGAGCGTTGATCTTTAAGATTTTTTCAATCAGAATTTCGGCTCCGGCGTAGTCCTCCTGGTCAATGGCGCGTTCCGACTGAAACAAGAGGGCTTCACAGTGAGAGGGGTTGAGTTCCAGGGTTTTCGTGAGGGCCGCAATTGCCGGCTCTCGATCGGTGCCCCACAGGGCCCGGGCTAGGCGAAAATGGAGTTCGGCATTTTGGGGATGGCGTTTCAATCCAGCTTGAGCCTCTTGGGCAGCTAGGGCAAAATCGTTTTTACTGAGTGCCAAGTCAGCCGCGACCAGGTAGTTGTCGACAAGCGACGGCTTAACTTTTTTGGCGGAATCAAAAAAAAGCTCGAGTACCTGCTTGGCATCGGCATTAACCTCAAGCATCATTTTTCCGATGACGATACGATCCTCGGCATCCGAATAACGCCAAGGCGAATTCTTCACCAACTGGTCAATTTGGGCAATCATCAGCGACGCCTTTTCTTCTTCGTTGTTTAACCGGTAGGCGTGACGAGCGGTCCACCGCACTCGGATGTCGCCGGTGTGCCGCTGGAGGGCTTCGGTTGCAGATTTGCCAGCCTGTGCGTAGTTTCCCAGTTTGATTTCGGAATGGATTTTCAGCAGTCGCCAATCCACTCTCCATGCGTT
>JAZABE010000057.1:0-7727 GCA_036137535.1 Planctomycetota bacterium
GATGCCCGGCTGACCATCCACACCATTCCGTCCGTAGTAAGCGGGAAAGCCATCGATGACTCCAGCGCTGAATAAACGCTTTAAATCGTCATTGGAAAAAACAGTTCTCAGATTGATCTCCGGAGGTCCCCAGCCTTGGCCTTGAGGAAAAGCAAGGACCTGGCCATCTTCTGAAAACCCAGTACTCCTCGCTTGCACCGGCCATGCCGTGGGAGCCGCAATTTCATCCGCAACATAAGGCATCTCCGCTGTCCATTCTTGGAAATCCAGGTGAAAACGGTTCGAGTGGGCATTGAGGTTCAAGCGGCCACCCATATCGCGAACCATGACGGCAAACAGTCGTTTGTAGGTCCGTCCCGTATCGTCTGCCATTACCGGCAAATTAAAATCGACCCAAATACTATCCTTGCGAAGATCTCCATCGTTATCGACATCAAACTCTTGAAAGGGTGAACCCTGAATATCGGGACCCAACGGTGATGGCAAGTCTGCCCTAAAACCCCCGGCATCACTTGGAAGCCGGGGACGGTAGAATGACGGCAAGTCAAACGAAACGTATTGTCCGTTGGCATCAATCCCACTTTCCTGGGCGGACAGCCAAACATTCTGATAATCGGGAGCATCCCAAGTTTCGTTGAGGTCCCCTTGGCTGAGATAGTTCTCCAGGGTTGGTGTCCCTTCCTGATTAGGGCTCAGCGCTTCAGCAGAGTAGGCCGCCTGGGTTGGATCAGTTGTCCCGTTAAATCCCGCACCTTTTCCTTGAAATGCGGGACCATTCACCCAAAACTCAACACCGTTTAGCTGAACGTCTGCAAGTGCACTATTTAAATTGACCGTTTGTGATCCGGGATCCCGATCAAATGAACTGCGATCAAACAAGACGGAAATTCTATTGGTCGGGTTGCCCCCGGCACCACCACCGATGGGGCCACCTCCGCCGGCACCACCGTCAAATTCAACAGTGTTGGCAATGATGCGGCCGGTCAGGCCTTTTGCCTTTCCCGAGGTGATCGTCAAGAATCGTCCAACCAAGAGATTATGAAAGCGACCCATTTTCTGGTTAAAATCCAATGTTCCCGCAGGATCCACCGACGCAACATCAAGATTTTTGACAAGCTCATTCGGTTCGTTGGCACTGTCGCCCACTCCGGTAATTGTGCCCCCAAACCCCCGGGTCACTCCATAAATATCTGCCAGCAACGAATGGCCTCTGACCGGATTGTCTGGATCCGTTGTGTCGCGCAGTAGAACATAAAATGCCTGATCCAGTTCATTGACCGGATCCTCGGAAAACACTTCACCCTGAGAATAAGATTTTGCCCCTCGCAAATACTGCGAAGAAACCACTAAAAAGGTTGTGGCCAACAGCATGAATAGCACAATCAGGCTGACGACAAACAGCAGCGTGATTCCGGTTCTTTGTTTTCTAACCCGCATGGCAAAAATCAACTAAGACAAGAGGAAGTGATATCAAATCAGTTTTTCCAGATGGATTCTGATTCAATCCGGATTGTTTTTTCATAAACGGCCACGACGCCCTCAAGGATAATGGCATGCAAACCGCCTTCGACAACAGTCTGCTCATCAAGATCGGGACCTCGAAGCGTCACACTACTATTGGGTGCATTGGTGTTATCCACCCGGATTACCTGGTACCACCGATAAAATTTTCGGTTTTGTTGTGTTAGCAACAGCCAGTTCCCCGAGCGAAGGGGTTTTGCAGGATCGACAAATTCACCTGCCGAATAGGTCAAACGAAATTCACCTCCGCCTTGACCATACTGCGGGGAACCAGGGGGAAGTCCACCGATGGGGCCACCTCCCCCAGCAGCACTACTGATTTGAACCCCAAGAGGCTGAGCTTGGTAGACAACCTCTCCTTTGTTGACCACGACACCATCCGGTCTGATTGTATTGCTGGACCGCAGCGGACGGTTTTTGAAAAGGATAAAATAAGCCCGGTAGAGATGGGGATGTTGCTCCTTGGGGACAAGCATCACCATCCAGGAAATTTTGCCGGTGGTTTGCCGTCGCAGCCAATTGTTTGAATCCAGTTTTGACCTCGCCGGATCCTTGAGTGTGAACAACTGGCTGGGCAGGTTGAGTTTGTCGATCGGCTCCTCAAACACCAGGTCATTGCCTCCCTGAAAGACGGCTTCCGACAATGACAAATCATACGGCACGGGTATCAACTCGGTTTGATCTCCATCGTTGTCCAAGTCAGCAAGGTCTTTCATTGTATTGGAGGCCAAAGTCAGCCGGGAAATTTGTGGACTCGGTGGAACCGCCAAGCTGCCAGGGTGGGAAGAAACGGGAAATTTCCCAATGGTATTAAGGTCACTTGGGTTGCTGATACTGTAAGGGAGACTCGGATCAATGGGATTGCCGGTGATATAGAGCGGATCGATCACCAAGGCCTGTCCCGTTAAAGAAGTGGAGGTATTGGGCGAAGGTGAATTTCCATCGGCGAGGAGCCAATGGCCTGGGTCTCCCATTCCCCGGATTTCGAAATCATGAAATGCATTTTTACCCACCGTCACCGACAAATCCAGATTCAGGCCTTTTTCTGCCTGACGAGCCGCAAAAGGAATCACCGCCAAGACGGCAAACAGGCCCACCGACGCTACAGCGATCGACGCCAAAGCTTCAGTGATCGTGATTCCATTTTTTAGTCTTTTCAACATGGCTGTTGGTAGAACTCCAGAAACTCGTTAATTCGCATTCTTCGTTTGCCCAAGTCGAATCCCCCGGCGAGAATTCACACGTCGGTCGGCAGCGTTCGTGGAATTGCCCGGGGTTTCAGCATCTGCAGTACTGGACATCCCGGTCGTCCGTAAAATCGATATCCATTGATTATCTAGGTCATCCAACGGATCGCTTTGCAAGTCTTCTGATTCAGCATTGACAAATAGATAAACCGACGATGCCGGGTAGGTGGGCAAACCCTCTTCAACCACCCGGTCCAAGGAACCGTCCTCCCGAAAGCTGATTAAGATCCCAGACTGATCCGCTGACAAAAAGTCGTCACCGCCCGCGTAAACGCCCGAGCCATCCATCTCGGCTGCAAACCCGGAGTGCGCCAAGTTAATGAAAGTTCCCTTGGGCAACTGCACGGAGTCTCGACTGGAAATCACCGGAAACCGGTCAACACAAAAACTGGTTTCCCCTTTCAAAGGCGAACGGTAACCATTCGTATGAACCTGAAGGCAACACGAAGGAACTGGTTCACCCTGTGGATCTTTCCGAACCGGGTGTCCAACCTCCAATGCAGGGTCTCCTACAATCGTGAACCACGGCCCCCGTTCATTGAATTGGATACGATCATTTTTCTGAATCCCGCCCGGCAACCTGCAGAGAACATTTTCGCTTTCGACCAAGTAAACATTTAACAGGGATCCATCAAGGGAAGGAACGATAAATGCCTTGACATTCTCAAAATCCCCGCTGTACCTTTGTGATCGCTTGACCTTAAAGATTCGAGTCGACTTGTTAAAATTGTTCTCGCTACGAACAATCCAAATCCCTCCAAAACCCCGGTTCACTGCATCGGCTCGGGCCGATTCAATAAACAGGTTGATTTCTCGCGTGGCTTCCCGCACCTTGTCGCCCTTGGTAAGCAGACGGATCGTCGGAATCGCAACCCCGACCATGACCAGCATAATCGCGATCACGATCATCAATTCGACCAGCGTAAAACCTCTGGAATTGCTTGGAGAAGTTGTTGCTTGCTTCATCTCAACTAATCCTCCAGCCCAAAGTGATTGTCAATGTTGTCGTAGTAGCCTTCGATCCAGTCACCATCCCAGTCAACTCGAAAGCCGACCGAAGGTGTCGTGTCGTTAAGCAGCCCGACACCCCAATAAGGGTCGTTGGGGTATTTATAGAGATTGGGGTCCGTGTAATTCACCAACTGGGATTCTCCACTTCCAAAATCGTGGAACCCGTGATCGATCTCATCCCGTCTCCAGACATCGTACGACCGATCGGGCCCTGCGGAGTAAATCAGGGGAACCAACCGATAGGGATCATCCGTTAAAACAGACGTATCTTGATATCGCAAATCTGCCCTCAAAGGATCTGTGGGATCTGGATCATTCACCGGGTCACCACTTTGAACGGGTGATCGAACCGCGGCACTGGGAATCGTTGGCGGAGGTGTCCAACTCGCTGCTAGATCTTCACTCGTCTCACTGTATCCGGGGGCCCAACGCAAAAAATCAATGGGCGTTCCCCAGGGGTCCAAGATTTCTTTCATGCCATCTTCATCCACATCTCCAATCTCTGAATCGGAAAATGCCTCCAGCCCATTGCCATACTCGTCCTGGATTGACAACAGGATCAGGTAGAGGCATTCCGCTCCTTGAAATTCCGGAGTGAAGTTCGCTTGGATTTGGCTCCGGTAAAATCGGTTGAGCGAATTCGCACCTATTTGAAATTGAACCGCTGAACCATCATCCAAGGGAACCGGGATTTGCAATGTCCCATTCACCGCCGGTGGATCTGCATTGAGCGGCAAGATATCTGTATAACGGTCCGGAAGCTCCAATCGCATCAATTCACGCAGTGCATACAGACGGATCCGTGCGGCATTGCGGGCATCACGAATGCTTGGGTTCAGTGCAGGATTCAGCTTAAAGGGAACTGTCCGTGTCTCAAAGGATTCCCAGCGTTCCATGATCAAGTCATTGATCTTCCGGACTTGAACCTTGGCCCGGGAAATCTTGGCGGAATTGGTGGCGTCAGCCAAGACCAACAGCGACATCGACGCCAGCACCCCGATGATCCCGATCACCAAGAGGAGCTCAAGGAGCGTGAATCCGTGATTTCGAAAATTGCTGCGCATTCGATCCATGCCTGATCAGTAAATAAGTTGGCTTACTTGTTGGTATCGAGTCGTCCATCAAAGTACTGCACAAGATTATCGTTGTGTTCGACACCAAGTTTCGGTGGGCTGTACAAATAGGACGCATCGACGTCTGGGTTCCAGCTGCTGTTGTCCAAACGGTACTGCACAAAATCACTGCATCTTCGCACGCTCGACAACGGAACTGCCAAGGCACCGCTATTGTCGACCCACGAAGCACCGTAGACCCCATCCACACCGGCCGAAATCAACTGGTAACCCTGCGGCTCTAGCCAAACCGGGCCATTGGGGGTCATCTGGCAATAGGGAACGCACGTCCCGGTTTCAGTGCTTCCCGGATAAACGCAACTGTTGACGATTTCAACCGCAGCACTTGTGTAGGACCGGGAATCAAAATAGCAGTAGGGAACAGGACTAGCAGGATTGGGAACGTACTCTAGCCACCCATCTCCGTCCAAGTCCGTGAGGTGAGTATCTTTGAATGAAAAGAAGGAATTCTTTTGACCATTGGGATCGATGATCCAGACCGTTTCATTATCGCCATCGACATTATTGACGTCATAAATGTAGCCAAGAGGATATTCGGGGTTATTGCTCAGCTCATAGAGAAAAAAGACATAACATTCAGCCGCGTCCATCGTCCGGGGATACCTGAATTTGCCACCTGTATCGTAAGGGTTAACGAGGCCCGGGTGATCAACACTCAGGGAAAACACATGCCCTGGGCCATTGGCTTGGGATGCGATCCGATTGTAGACGTGTCGATCACTTAGCCGGTCAACAAAGGCTGTTATCAAACTAAAGTTATTAAACTGTTCATCAAAGTACCGGACATCGACTGGATAAACCCCATACTTGGATTTGAAATTTTCCAATGCACCACTTAAATCCAGCATGTCTTTCTGAATGACGAATTCCTTGGAGCGTCGCATCGCGGCTCCAATCGCCGGAATCAACAACCCGGCCAACAGACCGATGATAATGATGACAACCAACAGCTCAACCAGCGTAAAACCACCGCTGGCCCGGCTCCTAAACTTCATTTCAGACTGAGAAGATTTCATTTCGACTCCCGCTGGGAAACTTGATTCCCGGTGCCCCTTGGCCCCGGAAATCAAAAATGTTCGCTAAATAATCCGTTAATGTTGAGTGATCTCGTTCAGCTGAAATGAACCTGGATTCAGTCAGCCCTGATTTGAATTCTCCTTGACGGCGACAAGATGCCCTCCCGGGCATCACCCGGCAGGACACAAGTCAATTTGAATTCGTGATGTGTTCGCTCGTTTATGATCGTCCAGCCTGCCAGCATCCGGTTCAAAACCCTGGCCCCTGCACAACCCGTTTTAACTGCCACCTGCCAGGCCACTAATCATGCTGACCAGCGGAAGGAACAATGCGGCAACAATAAAGAGAATCGTCAAACCCAAGAAGATAATCAGCAACGGCTCAATCAGCTTGATCATCCCCTCGGTCAATGTATTCACTTCTTCTTCGTAATAATCGGCAACCTTGTAAAGCATGACGTCGAGTTCACCGGTTTCCTCACCAACATCAACCATGTTGATCACCAGCTCCTCGACACACGGTGTATTCATTTTCAAGAGGTACCACAGGCCCATCATGGTTCCAGCGGCACCCGACCCATAACCGGCGATCACGACAAAATCGGGTTTAACCAACAAAACCGACAAGGGAGGCAAAGCCCCCGCCATGATCCACAAAAAGAGAGACACAGGGTGAAACTGGGTTTTCGAAAAAATACGCATTGGCCGGGCAATGGTTTCACCTTCGCGAATCGAGTCCGTCACCTTTAAGAAAAGCTTCTCGTACACCGCGTTCCCCGAAGTTTCCCGAGTGATCGCCAGCGACTCCAGGATCGGCACACCACTGGCAATCAACGCACCAAGCGTCCGCTGGGTGCGGGCCAGGTTACTCTTCTCAGCAAGCTTTCCCAGGACGGGAATCTTAAGGACCGCCAAGTCAAAACCATATCGCCCCGCGCGGAACTTTCGCACCAGCATGAGAAAAATCAGGATGGATGCAGGAATCAGGGGAATCAGGAACCAGTATTTTGCGATCTTGTTGGAGAGCTCAATCAACAGCTCCGTGATGGCCGGTAACTTCATCTCGAATTCTTCAAACATCTTTTTGAATTCGGGAATGATGTACAACATGATGAACGTCAAAATCGCGACGGTGAACAAGACCACCATGATCGGGTAAATCATTGCCCCCACGACTTTGTTTTTCAGCGATTGCGTGCGCTCCTTGAACTCCGCGAGCCGCCGCAAGATCAACTCCAGAGAGCCCCCTGCCTCACCCGCCTTGATCATGTTGACATAAAGACGGTCAAACGTCTTGGGACTCTTGGCCAACGCTTCAGAAAGGGTTGCCCCTCCTTCGATTTCATCGCAAACGTCGATCAGCGAATTTTTGAGCGCCCCGGGAGGCTGCTGGCCTTCGAGAATTTTTAAACTTCGCAGAATCGGCAACCCCGCATCCTGAAGAATCGAAAGCTGCCGGGTGAACCGCACCATCGTCTTGCCACCGGCACCCGCCACAGCGAACGTTTTGCGGCGCTGGTTGGCAGTGGCCGCCGAACCGCTCTTTTCCGCCTTTTGAACACCAATCTTGGTAACAAAATAACCCATCGAACGAATCGTTGCCTGGGCCTCGTCCTGGGTCTGGGCTTCAATGATGTCTTCGATTTCTTGCCCTTGGGCATCCATCGCTTTGAATTGAAACGTTGGCATCGTTCGGTCCGCTTTTGTTACTGTTTGTGTGCTGTGTTAAATGTGATTAAATCCATTGGCCTGAACAGGCATCCCTGAAGGAAAGCCTTTAAGCATCCAAAACCGTTTCC
>JAZABE010000058.1:0-3142 GCA_036137535.1 Planctomycetota bacterium
GCCTACCTCAAAGCGCATTATTCCGTGGAATTCATGGCAGCCCTGCTTTCCGGAGACATCCCCAACCGGAATTTCACTAGGAAAGATGCATTAGTAGAGCACATAGAAGATTGCGTGCGCATGAATATCGAAGTCGTCGCACCTTGCGTGAATCAATCCGATGTAGACTTCTCAGTTGGGGACGGCAAGATCTTCTTTGGCTTGTCTGCCATTAAAGGTTGCGGCGGAAATGCTGCAGTCGCACTGGTGAGAGAACGCACTGCTAATGGTCCCTATCGAGACCTATTCGATCTCTGTGAACGGGTTGAATCCTCGTCCTGCAACCGGTCAACTCTGGAAACCTTGATCAAGGCTGGTGCCATGGACACCTTTGAGTTAAACCGTAGCCAGTTGTTGGCCATTTTGGATCGAGCCATACAAGCCGGTGCGTCAGCATTGGCAGACAAATTGAGCGGCCAGCAAAACCTTTTCGGAGATTTCGGTAACCCGTCAGAAGAGACGGAAGAACCGCTTGACTTGCCTGATCTTCCGGAAATGCCGGATCGGGAAAAATCACTTGCTGAGAAAGAGGTCCTGGGTTTCTACCTGACCAGCCATCCCCTCGCCGAACACAAAAATTCTCTGGAAATGCACTGTTCGCACGAGAGCTCAATGCTCCGCAATCTGAAAGATCGATCCGAAATTATTCTCGGGGGAATCGCGTCATCATTGAAATATTCTAACGTGAAACGCGTTCGTGAGCCGGGAGGCAGCACTCGGTATGTCATGTTTGACCTAGAGGACCTCGAAGGATCGGTGCGATGCATTTGCTGGCCTAGCGAATTCGAAAAGATCGGTCACCTCATCCAGCCAGATTCTGTTTTGATCGTCGAAGGTAATGTCGACAAACGGGGGGGAGACGAACCCAACCTGATTGTCAGGGATGTTATTCCGATTCAGCAAATCCAGCAACGGAATACGACCGGACTTTCAATTCGAATTAGTGAAAAAGATCATGACGACCAAGTATTCACCAAGATCCTTGAAATCTTAAGAGGGTATCCGGGGGGCAAGGAAATCATGTTTACCATTGCCTTGAACGACGGAAAAATGGTCCAAGTGAAGTCAAATCGTTCCGGTGTGGAAATCCAACCCGAACTTAGAGATCGACTGGATGATTTGCTGGGGAAAGGCAATATCAAACCGATTTTCGCAAAAACAAAAAGGATGATGGCCCAGCGGCGCTAAAATAGCGGTTTGCCGTCCAAAGAATTTCGCACAACTGCTATCATGAATCAGGAGTCACGATTCAAAAGAGTCGATGCGGACACGACACGAACAGGTTTTGATAGGAATTCAGCAGATTTAATCCGGGAAATTTAACGGCTCCTTATTTCCGTTCGGTTTCATGAATCACACTTCACTTTCCCGGTCGCTGGAAGCCTTGAGCCCAACGGACTGGAAATTTCTTGAGAAAGCATTGTGGCGACTAAAACCCTTGACGAAATTCCGATCGAGTCGCGACCCAAGCACATCGCAGTCATTATGGATGGGAACGGGCGATGGGCCCAAGATCGAAATCTCGAGCGATGCGAAGGCCACCGAAGCGGAATCGAAAGCGTCCGCAAAACTCTGGAAGAATCAGTCCGGCTTAACCTAGAACAATTGACACTCTATTGTTTGTCCAGTGAAAACTGGAAGCGTCCCCAGGAAGAAATCGACTTCCTGATGCACTTGTTACAGCGTTACATGATCGAAGAACGTTCGAGCTTTATGGACAAAAATGTCAGGGTCGAAATCATCGGACGGCGAGACGGCATACCTGATTCTGTCCAGGTTGAAATGGATAAAACCGTTTCCATTTGTTCAAAAAACACCGGGACGTGTCTTTGCCTGGCAATCAATTACGGAGCCCGTTCTGAACTGGTCGATGCGATCAAAAAAATATCCTCGAATGTTGCATCGGGAACTATCGACGCGAATTCGATTGATGAAAACCTGGTGTCCTCGTATTTGTATACTTCTGCAATGAAGGATCCGGATTTACTAATTCGAACGGCAGGTGAAATGAGAATCAGCAATTTCCTCTTGTGGCAAATCAGTTATGCTGAGCTATGGATCACTAAAAAATCATGGCCAGAATTCAACGAAAATGACTTGCACCAGGCCATCATCGATTTCGCGCACCGAGAACGAAGTTTTGGCGGTTTAATCAAATTAAATGACGGGGTCTTTGAAAATTGATTATCCGAATAATTTCTGCCGCCATCATTGTCGCGTTTGTGCTAACAGCCGTTTACCTTGATTTTCGGTTTGGGACCACTGATTCCCTGGGGCGTCCCGGATTGGTTTTAGTGCCTCTTGTACTCGCGCTGGCCGGAATGGCAGCTCACGAACTAACCACGATGATCGCGTCGCGAAACCCTTCAACACCGAAGTCAGTGGTGATTTCCGGGGCCATCATCACCGTGGCTTTTGCCTGTATCCCGGCTTTGTGGAAAGAGTACCCGGCTAATTGCCCGGTTGGCAAATTGGGTTGGAACTCCCTGGGATTATCTTTGGCAATCGCCAGTGCAATTTTGTTTGAAATGTCCCGTTTCAAGGCAGCCGATCGGGTAATTGCTAACCTGGCCTATTCAATTTTTGTAATTGTTTACATTGGATTTATGATGGCTTTTTTGCCCAGCCTCCGTTTCCTGCAGTCCAATGAAATTGGGCTCACGGCATTACTTTCCCTGCTATTCGTAGTGAAATTTTCTGATGCGGGCGCCTATTTTGTGGGAAAAACCTTTGGAAGGCGAAAACTTGCACCCAAAATGAGCCCGGGAAAATCAGTCGCCGGCGCGATCGGCGCGATCGCTACCGGTCTCCTCAGCTCCTATGTTTTTTTTCAGTTGATTGCTCCACGGGTCTCTGGCGGACAAGTCCAGGCTGAGCTGACCAGTGTTTTGATTTTTGGAGTTGTGATCGCAATGACTGGAATGATTGGCGACCTGTTTGAGTCAATCATTAAACGCGATTTCAAAGCCAAGGATTCAAGTAACTGGCTTCCGGGACTTGGAGGCGTTCTCGATATATTTGATTCAATCCTCGCAGCGGCACCGGCCGCTTATATCTTTTGGGAGGCAGGTTTTTTTTCCAACTAATTGGATTCAAGGCCCCG
>JAZABE010000059.1:0-1477 GCA_036137535.1 Planctomycetota bacterium
TCGCGGGTCATTCCTGCCGGGGGGGTGAGGTTTAAGATAGGGCTGCCTTCGCTTCGCATGATCGTCGCCTGATAACTGGCCGGCATGTAACCACAGGACCAGTTTTTGGCGCCGGAGATAGGTCCGCCGCGAGGATCGAGCATCACAACAAATCCGGGAAGGTTCTGGTTCTCACTTCCCAAACCATAGGTCACCCAGGAACCAAGGCACGGGGCACCACTAAGAATGCGCCCGCTGTTCATCATCAGCATAGCAGACCCATGAATGGGGGAATCCGCTGTCATCGAGTGCAGAAAGGCGATGTCGTCAACACATTCACCGACGTGAGGGAATAGATCGGAAACCCATTTGCCGGATTCCCCATACTGTTTAAAGTTCCAGCGAGGCTCCACGATTCGCCCCTGATTACGATGACCACCACGACCGAACGTTTTCACCTCGACCGTCTTGTTATCCATGCCTTTCATATTTGGTTTGTAGTCAAATGTGTCGATATGACTTGGGCCACCATACATATAAAGGAAAATGACGGACTTGGCTTTGGGAGCAAAGTGCGGTTTTTTGGGTGCCAAAGGATTTTCCCATGTCGAAACGCCATCAGCAGCGACCGTCTGGTTGTCAAAAAATCCGTCATCACTCAGCAGACCCGTCAGGGCCGTGCCGGCGAATCCAGCGCCAGATTGCCAGATGAATTCCCGACGCGTTCGTCCACAAAAGTTCTTAGTAATACTCGTTGTTCCGTATAAGTGGTCTTCGTTGATTCGAAGGGGTGTGTTCGGTTAGTCCAGATAAAGGAATTCGTTAAGGTTGAACGTGACAAGACAGAAATACTTCAAAGCATCATCGTCCGAGACGCCCGCGGCTTTTAGCTCTGCAATCAATTGTTCCCCGCGTGCAACCTCCTGATCGGAAGGGTTCCGTTGAGTGGTTTGGGTCAACGCCAGTTTGATTTGCGCGGGAATGCTATTTGGTGCCTGCTCTTTTAGAAATTGCGCGAATCGGTCGGCTTGCCGGTGGGAAAACTCGCTGTTCATCAACTGAAGCGACTGCGTTGGCTGGGTGGTTGTGAATCTGACCGGGCAGCTGGAATCAACGTCGGCGAAGTCGAAGTCTGCCATCAACGGTTCCACCAGCGATCGCTTGACGAAGATGTAGACTGCGCGACGGGCTCGTTCCTCCTCAGATGAATTGCCCCATCCGGCGCCCGGGCGTGATTGGCCTTGAAGGACCTCCCTCGGGATGATCGGATAAAAGCTTGGCCCACCCATTTTCAGGTTGAGAGAACCGTTAGCAGCCAGAATTGAATCGCGGACTTCTTCGCTAGATAGTCGGCGGGCGTTAAAACGCCAGACAAGTCGGTTGGCGGGATCTTTTTTAAGTCCAGATTCGGTGGTGTTGGAACTCATGCGATAGGTGGAAGAAAGCATGATTAGTTTGTGCATGCGTTTTAATTTCCAATTTCCTTCAACAAATTCTG
>JAZABE010000060.1:0-2566 GCA_036137535.1 Planctomycetota bacterium
GCCAGACAGTTTGGCGCAGAAATTGCTATGCTTTGATAGTGCCGGGCATATTCAGCGATAAAATCTTCAATTTTTTCCAAGGTTTGCTGCCACAGGGCCTCTACATTGTTGGAATCAACCCCAGGACGATTCTTTGAATTAACCCGAGGAAGGTTTTCACCCGGAGGTGAGGGGCTTACCGGATTCGCCTGTTTTTTTTTTGAGTCAACTGCTGCGGGAGTCGAGGTTGGTGGATGTTGACGGGGTGGTGTGTCGGGTTTGTCGTTAGCGAAAGGTTGCGCAGAGCCATTCGGATTTTCGGAGATTACAAGTTCCAGTCCCGATTTCGCTTGCCGGATCAAGCTGGAGACCATTTCCAGGTTTTCAAGATGACAGGTTCGAATGATCGCCATTTCGATCAAGGTTCTTGGGTGGGAACTGGAACGGAGTCGAGTAAGACATTCATCAAAAACTTGTAGGCTGGCGAGAAGGGTGGATCCGCCCAATCGATTTCCCAACTCAAGGATTTGCTCAAAATCACAAGGGTTGCCGGTTAATAACAAGTCTTGATCGCAACCGTTCTGAGCGACCAGCATGTCACGGAGAAAACCGACGATTTGTGAACCCAGTTGTCCAGGGTTTACCCCACTGTTGAGCGATTCGTCGAACTCCTCCAAGGCCGCTTTACTGTTTTTATTTACAATTTCGCAAACAATCGATTTGACACGTCCAAGGTCAGCAGTGCCAAACATTTGGTTGACGTCAGCCAATGAGATGCGTTGCTGACAGAAACTGAGCAGTTGTTCTAAAAGAGACTGGCTGTCTCGCATGGAACCATTTGCACGTCGAGCAATTAAAGCGAGTGCTTCAGGGTCTGCTTCAAAGCCTTCGCTTTTGCAAATTTCCGCAAGGCGATTACTGATTGAGTCCGCTTCAACCGGTGCAAAATCAAACCGCTGGCAGCGGGACAAAACGGTGATTGGAATTTTTTCCGGGTCCGTGGTGCAGAAAATGAATTTTACGTGGGTGGGTGGCTCCTCGAGTGTTTTCAACAATGCGTTGAAGGCCTGCATTGTTAACATGTGAACTTCATCAATGATGTAAATTTTGTAGCGAGATCGGCTTGGTCGGACGTTAATGTTGGCACGCAGTTCGCGGATTTCGTCAATTCCCCGGTTGCTCGCGCCGTCGATTTCTAAAACATCGACATCCTCACCGTCATTCACCGCGGAACACACTTCACAGTTACCGCAGGGTGTAGCGATTGGTCCCAAATCACAGTTCAGGCATTTTGCGAATATCCGGGCAGCAGACGTTTTTCCCACTCCGCGGGCACCTGTAAACAGGTACGCATGACCCACCCGGTCTGTCTTGATGGCATTGGTCAAGGCCGTGGAGATTTGGGACTGCCCAACAAGCGATTCAAAAGACTGGGGCCGATACCGGCGCGCCACGACTTGGTACGCTGCATCCGAGCCGGAATTATCAACATCAGGGGAGGCTGGCGTTGAATTCATTGAACGTGGGGAGGAGACAATAAAAAGTATCAGCGGTTAAGCGGACTCCGCACAAACGTACCCCGCTTAGGGCTGCTCCGGTTAAGGCCTGACCCGATTCACGGTTCCGCCTCACGGAGCCCGCTTAACCGCTGATATCAGACAAAGCAAATCAGTTAACTATTGTTACTTGTGGACTATCACTCGGTCAATGACCGGCCCCCGATTAAAGGTTGCCTGAAGTTATTTTATAGGGACTTCAACGGCCTTTCCGTCGTTTCCGATCGAGAAAATCTTTTTGGCTTTTGAATCAGTCACTAGTAACTTGTCGCCTTGAACCGCTAGGCCACCAGGGTAGGAAATCCCCTCGGAACAAAATTCCGTGACCTCACCAGCGGGATTGATTTGCCACACACATTTTTTGTAGCTGTCACAAACAAAAATTTGGTCACCTTTAACGGCGACTGAATTGGGAAAACGGAAAGGTCGATTGCCGGCAATTACCGTTCTTTTACCAGCGGGTGAGTACTTTAAAAGCGCCTCTGCAAGACCTGTAACGGCAATCAGGTTTCCCTGGGGGTCTACGGCTAGTCCTCGGACGCCTGGTTGAATGGCAAACGGTTCGGGTTGAGTGCTGCCTGCTGGAATCTTGAAAATGCGACCTGGGGCTTCTAAGTCTGCAACGAAAAGATTTTCATCTTTGTCAAACACCATTGCGTAAGGGACCCCGATACCCGTTGGATTAGTGAGTAGGGGTTCCGGATTTGCCCCTCCCATTTTATAAAGTTGGCGGGTTGAGCTATCACCCACAATGATAGTTCCCTGCGGGCTGACCACCACGCATCTTGCGGCATTCAGCGGGGTGCGAAATTTCTTGGATGCCTTGAAGATTTCTGAAAGCGTTCCATTGGTGTCGATCTTCAGGACTCCCGGTAACTTGCGATCGACGACGTAGATGTCTTCACCCGAAACAGCGACATCGACCGGGTATTGTAATTGGCCAAAGGCAGAACCCGAGATTGAAAGTATCAAAGCCACGGTGATATTGTATTGCCAATACCGAAAATTGGGCTTCACTGGAGTGGGATCGC
>JAZABE010000061.1:0-1781 GCA_036137535.1 Planctomycetota bacterium
AGTCACCGCCAACCGCGAATCCCAACCGTTGATTGATAAATGTGATTGAAAAAACCCCGGAACTTTCGGAACGGGTAATGGTGGTTGGGGCCGCCTTCCAACTGATGCCGCGATCTATTGAAAACAGTACCCGGGCGAAGGGCTTTTCCTTTGATTCGGGCTTGCCTCCCAGCCCGATCCAAACGCGGTTCGAGCCTTGAGTGTGTAAGCAGGTTCCACTAGCCGCAAACCCAGCTTCGTGTTTGTCCACCGTAGGCGGTGAAGCGGATTCCATCCAAGACTCACCGCCATCTGCCGTTTGGATCAATACCAATCTACCCTTGATTGGGTCGGAAAATGCGATGCCATGAAGACGATCCCAATACCCAAAGGCATCAAAGAATATGCCAGTTTGAGTCTTTCGGTAGGTGTTGATCCATTGTTGTCGCTGGGGCTGATAACGAAAGATCAAGGCGGGATTGCCGGCTGCTAAAATCTGTGCGGTTCCATCGCTAAAACCTTGGATATCACGAAACTCTCTGGCTTTGGCGTTCCCGATTTGTTCAATTCGCCAACGTTGGCCTCCGTCTTGAGTTTGAATCACCGTGCCTTGCGAGCCACTGGCCCATACCTGGTCTCGGTTGACCACGTGCAAGCCCCGCAAATGGGCGGTAGTGTTAAGGGTTTGGTATTGCCACTTTAGAGAAAAGCTGGGTTCTTGGGCATCGACGTTTACGCAGTCGCCAGCTGGATTGAACAGCAGGATAAAAAAAAGACCGTTTAATCTGAAAAGTAGGCTGGGCATCTTTTGAATTTCGGGTTTACTTTATCGGTTATTGGTTTTTCAGGCTATTTTTAAGAACAGCTCCTGATAAATTACAAGGTCGAACGCTTTCGAAATCAAAGCCTCAAAGAAACCGCACTTGCAGGCCTTAACTTTCACTTCTCCAGGAATTTCATGATTCGGTTCGCCCTGACCATTTTTACCAGCGCCTTCCTGCTTTTCCAAGTTCAGCCCTTGATCGCAAGGTACATACTTCCTTGGTTTGGTGGAACACCGGCAGTCTGGTCGACCTGCATGCTTTTTTTTCAGTTGGTTTTATTGGGCGGCTACGCTTACGCTCATGCCCTTAACCGCTTTTTTAATCCCAGGAAACAGGCCGCCATTCACCTAGCTTTACTCGTGGCGGCTTGCTTCATGTTGCCCATCATTCCCCGGGACAGTTTGAGACCTACTGGAGGGGAAGATCCCGTTTCCCAAATTTTGCTGGTGCTTTCCCTGACCATCGGGCTTCCCTATTTTGCGGTTTCAACAACCGGTCCTTTGATGCAGTCTTGGTTTGCAGAATCTTATCCCGGGCGGTCACCCTACCGCCTTTTCGCATTGTCCAATTTTGGTTCGCTAGTGGCGCTGCTGACGTATCCGTTTGTGTTTGAGCCGTACCTTCGGCAGACAACGCAGGCTTTAGGTTGGTCTATTGGTTTTGTCGGGTTCGCTGTTTTATGCGGTTGGTGCGGGCTTTTGGTGTATCGACAACCGGGTTCAGGTCATCGGCAGCCCGAATCCGAACCCGCTCAGAAATTGTCGGAAGAAGCTACGGCAAGGTCGAATTACCGAATCCGGCCAGGGGTGTTATTGATCTTGCTTTGGGTAGGTCTTTCGATGGTGCCATCGATTTTACTCTTGGCGACGACCAACCAGGTCTGCCAAGAAATTGCGGTGGTTCCTTTTTTATGGGTTGTTCCCTTGGCCTTGTATCTGGTGACGTTCATCATCTGCTTCGAAGCCCCGTATCTTTACC
>JAZABE010000062.1:0-2096 GCA_036137535.1 Planctomycetota bacterium
GGCAGACCCACTTGCCAATAGACCAGCAGGAACAGGGTCCAGGTGATCAAGAAGGTGATGGAAAAGGGCAGCATCATCGCTGCCACCGTACCGATCCCGGTGTTCTTGACGTACTTTTGGCAGAAGACCACGACCAACGGGAAATAGGGCATCATCGGGGTGATGATATTGGTGGTGGAATCACCAACGCGGTAGGCCGCCTGAGTGAGTTCGGGTGACAATCCCAGCAGCATCAGCATCGGCACGAAAATAGGGGCGAGCATCGCCCACTTGGCCGAGGCGGAGCCGATCAATAAATTGACGGCCGCTGACAGCAGGATGATGCAAATGATGGTCACGGACGGTGGGAACCCGGCGCTTTTAATAAAGTTGGCACCTTTCATTGCCAGCAAAATCCCAATATTTGACTTGGAAAATGCCGCAATGAACAAGGCGGCAAAAAAGACCAGCACTAGGTAGTAGCCCATGGTTTCCATGGTTTGGGACATGCCTTTGACGACATCACGGTGACTGGAGAAGTTTCCCGAAACGTAGCCGTGGACCAATCCGGGAATCAGGAAGAAAAAGAAAATAATGGGGACGATCGCATGCATCATCGGTGCTCCGGGAATCGTCTGAGTGACGATCGGCAAATGCAATACTTTGTTTTCCCGGTTGACTTGAACGACGGCTGGAACCTTGGCTTTCAGTCCGGCCAACGCCTGTTGGGCCTGGGTGGCATTGGCTACCGCGGTTGAACCGACTTGCGTCAATTGGTCGCCAACCTGGATCCCCGCTGAAGTGCCTGGTCCGGATACCGAGGCAACCATCGTGGTTGCTTCTTTAAATTCGATCCCGTGAATGGTTTCACTGTTGCGGTAGGAATCGAGGTTGCCGAGTTGGTCCCGCAGCGCGGAGTCCTTGGGAGCGGCCCAGCTCACCAGTAACACCACACCGGCGAGAATGGAAACAATCGCACAATACATTCCTTTTTTATCCTGTGGCGACAACTCTTCCATTTTTGGCAAGTCGTCCGGATCCCCATCCAGGGGAGTGTTTTTGAGCCTGGGTTCAATAATGAAATCGGTCAAAAACCAACCGACTCCGACAATCAGCACGGAAGAACAGGTTGTGAAAAAGTAATTGCAAAGTGGGTTCACGGCATGTGATGGATCGAGTTGATCCACGCCGGTTTGAGTGAGTCCTGATAAAAGGGGATCGATCCCGGAAGGTATGAAGTTTGCGCTGAATCCCCCCGAGACCCCGGCAAAAGCAGCCGCGATTCCGGCCAACGGATGCCGCCCGGCTGCGTAAAACATCACACCGCCGATCGGAATTACCAGCACATAGCCGGCATCTGCGGCGGAATGGCTGACAATCGCCACGAAAATTAGCATCGGGGTTAACAGAACTTTAGGAGTGATGTTCAACAGGGATTTGAGGCAGGCGTTAATGAAGCCAGATTTTTCGGCCACGCCCACACCCAGTAATGCCACCAAGACGACACCAAGGGGATGAAACTGGACAAACGTTTCCACCATCGTCTCCAAGAAATTCGCCAGCTGAGGCAAGCTCATTAGGTTTACGATTTGGATGGGTGAGTCCTGGTTGGGAAGTGTTTCGGTAAAGTTGACCCCGGAAAGCATCGCGGAAAGCAACCAAATGAACATCAGCCCGCCTAAAAAAAGAACTGCCGGAGCTGGGAGTTTGTTGCCCAGCCATTCGACAGTATCGAGAAAACGGACGATCAAGCCTCTGGAGACGCTATCGGTTGAATCACTATCCTGCGGCCGGTTATCCGGGGTCGGTTCGTTTTCTGACATGCAATGCTCTCTTGAAAAACCGCAAACCGTTCAGGAGTAACTGGGGTGCGGAGTTTTAACGTGGGGACGATGCTGAGTTCGGCTTCGCCAGTTGTGAAAGTGTTAGTATATAATAGTGAAGTGAATCGTGGTACTTCAGCTTGATTTGCGGGGCTGGAAAGGTTGGGGGATTGGCGGTTGGTTTTCAATTTTGGATCACGTCGTGGATGACGTGACCATGGACGTCCGTCAATCGACGTTCAAATCCGTTGTGGTAGAAGCTGAGTCGCTTATGATCGAGTCCAAGTAGATGGA
>JAZABE010000063.1:0-19562 GCA_036137535.1 Planctomycetota bacterium
GTGATTGAACAATCGGGTTCGCTGGAAACAATGCAGGCCGCCTTAACGAAAACGATATCAGATCTGGAACGGTCTGACACGATTGCCAACGAAATCAGGGGATTGGCAAAGCTGGTCAAAGATCAGGGCAAGCATTTTGATCAGCGGCAATCGACGTTGGCTCAAGCCAGTGAAAAACAACTGGGTGTTGTCATTCAACAAACACAGGAAGCTTTCGAAGGGAATACACAATTGTTGTCCAGTTATCAAAAAAAGATGGACGATCTGATTTCCACGTTACAGCAGGCCAATCAGACGGATCCGACTGGCCACATTCAAAAAAGTCTCGAAGAGAGTTTTCAGGTACTTTCCATGCAACTGGTGAGCCAGACGCAGACATTGTCTGCCCTCGGGGACCAGATCAAGTCATCTTGGGACCTCGACTTCATGTCCAGTCAGCTTGCCTCAATCTTGGCGACCACCCTTAATGAAACTAGCCAAACCAAGGAATTAGCGCCCCAACTTGTTGCAGTTGTTCAGAAATTGGAGCAGGTGCAACAAACACTGGAGACGCCCACCGAACATCAACAACAATTTCTGATCCAACAAAAACAAACGATTGAAAACCAAAACCAGTTGCTTGATTTTTGCCAAGCGATTGAATCGAACAACCGATCGGCATTCCTTGATTCTGCTCATAAAATCTTGGAAGAGCATGCGAAGTCTGCCGCCAGTGCTGTGAAACTGGAATCGACCGTAAGAGAACTCGCATTCTCGGTCAACCTTCTGAATCAATCCTTGTCAAGTCAGACCAATAAGGCTGCAGAGGAGGCTCTGCAGCTTGGCAATCCTGAAGTTCCACAACGTGTTGCATGAGTCGCAGGATTTTCAAAAGAAACCAAACAGCTGCCTCGCTGTTTCCATTTCTGGCAGTCCTGATCTGTACGATGGGAGCCATTATTGTATTGCTGGTTCTTGTGGTAAAACGGGCTGATATTCAAGCGGACCAGGCAACCGCTGCCTATGAGGAAGCCATTGCCGAACAGACTGCAGAACGACAGGATTCACTAGAACGGCAGGAAAACCAGGTTGCCATCCTTGCCTCGCTGCGACCG
This sequence comes from Planctomycetota bacterium, assembly GCA_036137535.1. GTDB lineage: Bacteria > Planctomycetota > Planctomycetia > Pirellulales > Pirellulaceae > JABAAE01. Next base: position 1,095 of record JAZABE010000063.1, read on the forward strand.
GATTTGAAAAAGCGGTTGCAAGCGGAAAAAACCTTGTTTGGTCATTTGATTGAACATGTCACACGGCTCAAAGATGAGCATGAGCAGCTTGCCGCGGAGCTGGAGCAACTTGACCACCAAGTGGTGTCCCACCAAGACAATCAACAGGTGCCCGAGGAAATTGATGAACTGGAGAGAAGCATCAAGCGGGCCAAGCAGCGGCTTGCCAACAAACGTAAGCAGCTGGCAAATGTTAAGCCCGCCTTCTCCATTATTCCCAATTCTAAAGGGGTCAACGGGACTTTTCGAAGACCTGTTTTTATCGAATGTGACGCCCGGGGAGTGACGATTCAGCCCTATGGAATTACGTTATTGCCTAAAGATTTCCCCAAGAGTATGACAGTTGGTAATCCCCTGGACGTCGGACTTTTGATGGTGCGGGATTACTGGAACCAGGTGGATCCCAATCAAAAACGAGGGCAGGCTTACCCTTTACTGGTAGTTCGGCCAACAGGTTCAAAATCATTTGCGGCTGCCCGCAAAGCAATGAAGTCCTGGGTGGATGAGTTTGGCTACGAACTGGTCGCCAGTGACGTCGACCTTACCTATCCTGAAGTCGATGAACAGTTCAAACAACGCTTGCAAGTGTCCGTTGAACGGGTGCGGCAAGCACAAAAGGAAGCCGTGGCGACGATTAATCGTCAAAAAACATTACAGCAGGATCGGTTGTTGAAAAATCAATCCGGTGGCAAGGGAGTGGCTGGGTATCGGGCATCATCCCTCAATGGAGGATTTGTGCAGGAAAGATCTGCTAGATCACGGGAGACCCGATCGAAGGAGCCGTTGGTTCAGCTGGCCGCTCAATCCAGCACGGCTTCCTCGGACCAGCCGGGGATTTCCCCAAAACGTTCGTCGGATAACGGCAGATTGATAGCCTGGCAATCCTTGAATTCGCTGGAGACCCGCTCTGCTGAGCCCTCCAACACTCCTGCCGGCCGCGATTCTCAATTCCAACCGGGCAAAGCGGTTAAAAAATCCTCAAGTGCGGCTAACCGAGGACCGCAGCCGAAACCCTCCAGTTCATCGTCGACCCCAATGTCCTCGGGCAATTGGCCGCCAGAGAGTATCGCTCGGGATCGTGGAACCGGCTGGGCTTTGCCGTCAAAAGCAAATAACTCGATCCAGGTTCGCAAACCAATCAAGCTAGTAGTCGGCAAAGATGCGATTCAAATGATCGTCATTGGTCAAGGTATCCAAGCAATTCCTTTTGGCGACTCTACAAGGACGGTTGTGCCGCAATTAGTCGAACAGGTTTGGCGACACATCGAAGCCTGGGGGATTGCCGGGGTAAATTCGTATTGGAAACCGGTTCTCAATACCCGGGTCACACCTGGAGCGGAATCGCGATTTACCGACTTGGAGCGATTACTCTCTGGAAGTGGGTTCAGCCTAGAGAGGGTTCAATAGTGTCCTACATGCGGTCCACACGAAGAAAAACAGCAGGTCTTTCGCCTGAGCTAGGACAAGACTCATTTTTAGACGTGGTTGCCAACTTAATTGGAATCTTGATCATTCTCGTGATGTTGATTGGTACACAGGCAAAAATGGTTTGGCAAGAAATTCGAAGCCAAAAAGAGATTGCTGACGTCGAGGCCCAGGAGCTGGATTCTGCGACTTCAACCGCGAACCGGTCGATTGCCCGGCTCAAATCGGAAAACAGTGAGATCGAACAAGCGATTGCTGATCAAAAGCAAGCGGTCGTTGCGGCGCGACAGGGTCGCGATCGGGTTCAGCTTGAGATCGAGGCCATGAAAACAGCAATTGGTCAAAAGCAAAAAACGCTCAGTCAATCCGAACAGAAGAGCAGAAAGCTAGCTTCGGCGACCGAGCGGCTTCGCCAGGAACTGGATTCCATCGAAAACGAGTTTAAGCAGATGGAACTGGTGTCGCCCAAGACCAGTGTCATTGAGCATTTACCCACGCCGATTGCCAAGACCGTTTTTGGCGAGGAAGTTCATTTCCGACTCCAGGGTGGCCGGATCGCCGCCGTGCCCTTAAATGAACTTTTTACGGCGATGCGCAGCGAGTGGAGAGTCAAGGCAAAAAAACTGGCACAAACAGCGTCGACGGTTGAAACGGTTGGGCCTGTAGGCGATTTTCGCCTACAGTACAAACTCATTTTGAAAGAACGTGTGCAGGCAACCGATCATGGGAAGGTCCGGTCCCTGGTTCCGGGGTTGGAGAGATTTATCCTTTTGCCAACCCGGGAAAATTTGGGTGAAAAATTTGAGCAGGCTTTACGAGAAGAAAGCCAATTTTTGACCCAAATCAACTCGTTGGATCCGAAGGATGTCTCGATCAGTATTTGGGTCTACCCGGATTCTTTTGGGCAGTTTAATGAACTCAAAAGGCTTCTTTATGAACGGGGGTTCCTGTGCGCCGGCTGGCCCCTCCCCGAGAACCAGCCGATTTCAGGTAGTCCCAACGGGTTTCGCACTGCCGCTCAATGACGGTTGCTTTCTTCCGACGCTTTGATGGTCCGCTCACCCACAAAGCAATTTTTGGGTAAAAACGGGGCCAATTCCTGGCAGTCAACAGGCCAGCGTGATTGTTGTTCAACGGGTTCTCCTCTCTACTGTAGCTTGGGGGCACACGTTAATCTCGTTTGATGTTGGTCCTACCCGTTGACGCCTTTCATTTGTCCAACACGAGCTCTTTTTTAAGTTTGCGCACGTGAAGCCAAAAAAAACCAAGTCGCATCCCCACATCACACGGATTGATTTTAAAAACAAACTTGGTGAAATTGCCAGTGGCGGTTGGGAGGTTCGTTTTCATCGCCGTGGAAAAAAAATCGAGAAGTTTTTTGCAGATAACAAATACGGTGGCCGTCACAAGGCTCTGACGGAAGCAAAAGTTTTTCGTGACGTGACTGAAGCGAAGTTGCCAAAGTACACTGTCCATGAACTTTCCAAGAAACTGTCCAAGCGGAATCGTTCGGGAGTGGTAGGAGTCCGACGCCATGAACAGACGGACGTGCGAGGCGACTGGGGATACACATATGCGTTTTGGGTTGCCCAGTGGGTGGACGAATCTGGAAAAAGAAAAACCAAATCGTTTTCGGCCAACCACTACGGCGAAGAGGAAGCGTACCGCCTGGCTGTGAAAGCGCGAAAAAAGGGTTTGGCCGAGCGGAAGCGTAATTCGGGAGATTCCAAGTAACAGTTGTGACTCACCGCAGGTCCCCCTTTCCTATCGTCAGCGATCACCGAGTCCGGGCGGAAATCTATCCACTGTCAAAACCACGCGCAAGCCGGAATTTGCGGGCATCGCATTGTTATCTGACGAGTGTCAGCCAAACATGACGGTTACCCATTCTGTTGATGCACGATGATCTGTATGGTTAGATGCCGCATCAATCAGTTGAGGAAGAAAATCTGGTGATTGATCATTAAGCTCTTCGTCAGAGTGTACCAATTGCGGGATTGTTTCCTCCAGTCTTCCGAAAAAGATCAACATTTCGCCAAGGCTGGAAAGTGTTGCGACCGTTTGCCATCCTGCATCCCGACTGTGCCCAGGGGTGTTGAAAGCCACATTTTCCAAATCGGAGTGAAAGATGACTGGGTACGTATGATGGATCGCTACTGCGAGTTTTTCTGGCCCCCACTCGCTAGGCATGCCAGGTTCTGTGGAACCGCTTGGCGGAACGGACTCGAGTATGCCATATTGAAACTGCTTAAGGTTTTTCAGCGATGGAAGGTGCACTGTTAGACCGGTTGTTTCCTAACAGTGCAGTTCGTCAGGACCAACCTTTTGAAAGCAGTCTACGAGAGCCGGAGGGAGCGAGAAATCACCGCTCCAATATTCAGCCGGTTGCTCGACGGGGCAGCGTGCTCAGTTTTGCCGAAGCCAAATCTCCCTCGCTAAGTCTAATGAGATATGTTTAGCCAGATGACAACTCTATCAAGTGGCGAATTAAGAATTAAAAAAAGCCAGTGGGAACACTGGCTTTTAAATAATCAAGAGTCACCAGGGGAGGGCAATGAACTCCAATGGTGGACAGTGCCCGTTATTGGTTCAGGGTTCTTCCAGGGTTGCTGGCTTGGGTGGATTGCTTGGCAACTTCGTTAATGATCAACTGAGTCAAGTCAAGTTTTTCTTGGTAAACGATAAATCGGTTGACTCCCTGTGAGACCGCGGCACGGTTGGTCTTGTCAATTTCATTGCTATCGAATCGAAGCACCAGCGAGATATTGTTGGCCCGGGAAAAGGTGGCCACGATATTTTGGACTTCGACGTACGTGTCGTAATAAAGCCTCGCTTCCTTGTCCATGTAATCTCGTTCGGTCTGACCCGTTTTAACCTTGAGTTCCGCTTCTTCACGGGCGAGCTGTTCTTCTTCTTTTTTGAACTCGGACGTTCCAATTTTGTATTTTTGAGTGAGCTGTTGCCGCTTCTTGGTGAGGTCCGTAACCTGCGCCCTGACTTGCTGCTGGAAGGCTTGGACTTCAGCTTTGAGACCGTCCATCTTTGCCTTAAAACTGGGGTGGTTTTCAAAAACCTTGGCAACATCCAGAACGGTGACCAATCCAGGAGATCCGCCAGCTTGGGCGTTGGCGCCCGTTGCGATGATTGTCGACAGCAAACAGGCTGACAAAATATTTTTGATAGATTTCACGACTTTGATTCCTCCTTGAATCACGAATATAATTTTGCTTTCCGGTTTTGACAGTTCTTACCGCGAAGCTGGGATCTCAAAACTACTGCTATATCTGATCCGGTTTTTTGCTGCAATACAGGTTGTAATCCTTTTGAAGCTCCGTGAATGGCGTGCCAAATCCATAAGGTTGCAATCCGCTGGGTTTGCAGCCTTTGATTGCTGGTTGTTGACCAGCATTCCAAGGTGCCACGGGTTCGAGTGCGGTTGAACAGGCAAGCTAGCACCCATGAGGGATTAACAGTGTTTAGCGGCAACACGAGTGGAGTTTTTCCATTGTCCATTTGCCACAGTCTTTTCTTGACTGATAGGTCGCGACAAACTGATCGGCCGTGACCGTCGCTGCATAGCTAAAAGTTCCCATGATGGGGCCGAGCTGCTGTGCCCCCCGAAGCTGGATCTTTCCTGGCTCTTCGTGAACGATCTCTAGGGTTGCCTTGTATCGAAACGGCAAAATTTTTGCGAAGGAGCCAGTGAACACCGCCTCGACTTGCGATTTTCCAATGCGGCAGAAGGTCGCCCGAAGTTTTCCGTGGTGCCCGGTCTGGCCACTCCTCCAGGAACCGCACCAGTTTCCGGCAAGCGGATCGGCCTGACTGGCTTGAGTTTCTTGGGCAAACGAATGAGAGGGAAGGGATGTCAGAACAAATGTCAAAGCAAAAAAAACAAGACCCTGGAGGCAGATCGGATATTTCATGGCAGGAACTTTTCGTGAAGGAGGTTGGGGTAAAATATTTTGGTGGCACTGTTCAGGATAACTCAAGCCAGCCTGTTTTGACCAAAAATTTTGGATGGCGTATACTCAGGAACGGGCGGAAAACGCTTTACCTGTTAATCGATGATGTTTTTGGTCGAACGAGAATTGGAATGACTTTTAAAAAATATGTCTACCGGGCTTCTTGTTTTTTGCTCATCTTCCTTTGTGAAACACGGGGCCAATCACAGGAAGACAAGCGACCCACCTTTACCGCCGCGCAACTCGACCATTTTGAAACCAAAATCCGGCCACTGTTGGCGAAAAGATGTTTTCAATGTCATGGCCCTGAGGCCAAAGAGCTTGAAGGTGGATTGCAGATGGGATCGCGTAAAGGGTTGCTCAACGGTGGTGAAACGGGCCCCGCGATTGTTCCAGGGCATCCGGAAAAAAGTATTTTGATCGATGCAATTAACTACGGTGAGGTCTACGAGATGCCACCGGATTCCAAAATGCCGGCGGAGGAAATTGCCCTGTTAACGGAATGGGTAAAACAAAAAGCACCTTGGCCCCAAGGCGACACGAGTCCTCTCGCAGAGATTCAGTCTTTGGATATTGCGCAACGGAAAAAAGAACACTGGGCTTGGCAACCCCTTAAGAAAGCAACGCCTCCCAGAGTCAAAAACAGCGACTGGCCGTTGGATGGTCTGGACCATTTCGTCCTAGCGAAAAACGAAAAATCTGGATTGGAGATGGCGCCTCCCGCGAATCGCCGCACATGGATTCGTCGGGTTTATTTTGATCTGGTTGGGCTGCCTCCCCCGCCGGAGCAGGTCGAAACGTTTGTGTCGGACACCAGTGATGACGCGATGGAGAAGGTTGTTGACAACCTTTTGGCCTCTCGCCAGTTTGGTGAACGTTGGGCTCGGCACTGGATGGACTTGATCCGTTACGCAGAAACCTGCGGACATGAATTTGAATACCCCATTCCGCATGCACATCAATATCGGAGCTACCTTATTCGGGCATTTAATGAGGATGTGCCCTATGACTTGTTCGTCAAAGAGCATCTCGCAGGTGACCTAATTCAAAATCCCCGGCGAAACAGAGAGCAGAAGCTCAACGAGTCCATTATCGGTACCGGTTTCTGGTTTTTGCACGAAGCGACCCACTCCCCGGTTGACGTCCGACTGGACGAAGCCAACCACATCGATAATCGAATAGATGTCATGTCAAAGTCTTTTTTAGGGCTAACGGTGGCCTGCGCCCGATGCCATGATCATAAATTCGACGCAATCTCAACCCGAGATTATTACGCCTTGGCGGGCTTTCTCCAGAGTTCACGTCGGCAGTTGGCGATGTTGGATCCGCTGGGAAAAATTGAACAAAGTGCGCGTCAGATACGCCAGGTGCACCAATCGGTTTCGCAAAAAATTCGCGATTCGATGTCCGTAAAGATTGGCACTGTTGAGCAAACCAAAAACTACTTGCTGGCAGCCAGCCAAGGCCAAAGGGGGGCATCGGCTTCCGGTACCGTCATGCTGGAAGGTGAGGACATCAAGGTTACTGACAACACCGGTGGCCGGCAGGTGACACAAAACCTTGGTCCCAAGTGGAGCGGGGGCAAGCAGTTGTTCTGGACGGCTGGCAAGCCGCAGGTTGAGCTTAAGTTTGAGATTTCAATCGCAAACGCCGGGGAGTATGGTTTTCACCTAGGGATCACCAAGGCCCCAGATTACGGTATTTTTCAAGTCCTTGTCGATGGGAAGCCCCTGGGGAATCAGGTCGATGGGTTCCATCCGACCGTTTTGAGAGATGCCAAAAAAGAGGTGGGAACAGTGGCTCTCACCAAGGGAAAGCACTTAATTTCGCTCAAGACAATTGGCACCCACCCCCAGGCTAACCCAAAACAATACATGGTGGGAATCGATTTTCTTGAGTTGGTTCCGATCCGGAAGCCAGCTTCGGAGACCCGCAAAGAACTGCTCGATCCGGATATTGATCCGATCAAGTTAAACCTGTGGACGGAAGAATTTTCAAGAGCTTCCCAGCAAGCAGCCCACCCCCTTTGGCTTTGGCAACAGGTTACCAAGAACGGCACCACGTTTGACAAAGGGGTTCTTGCTGCCCTGGTTGACTCTGCAGCCCGCGAAAGACAACTCAATGCCTCCAAGAAACTGCCGTACGTGTTTGCCGATTTTAGCCAACCGGATTTTGCGGACTGGTTCGTTACTGGTGAGGCCTTTGCGGCCCAGCCAACCCGAAACGGTCACTGGGTTGCCGGTGAAAAGGGAGCCAGCTATTACAAGGGTGGGATGGCCGACAGTAGCCAGTATTCAAAAAAATTACAGGGTGTTCTGCGATCACCCACCTTTGAGTTGAAGTCAAATGAAATTTGGTACCGGATCAAGGGAGCGAATGCCAAAATCCGGCTCATTATCGATGGTTATGTCATGGACATCTATAACGGGCTGCTTTTCCGGGGGGTGTCGATTGATGTCAATACCAAGGGGCAGTTTCAGTGGGTTCGCCAATCTGGTGACATGCGTCGTTACAAAGGGCATCGAGCTCATATCGAGATCATTGATCAGGGTGGCGGTTATGCCGTTGTGGATAAGATTGTTTTTAGCGATGGAGGACGTCCAGATTTCGTCCCTGAATTTGCTGCAAAATTGTTGCCCAGCGTGTCGACTGCAACCCGGCTTGAAGAGTTTGCGTTGCAATATGCCCAGGCGCTCTTGAAGCTTCCTCAGCATGGTTTGGCCGGGGTTGGCGGCGGTCAGGATCTTGCCTTGATGATCAATACGGCCAATCAGAAAATAGCGACGATTGAGAAACAGATACCCGGTCCGATTCTTGTGCAGGCCATCGCTGACGGCACTCCTGAAGATGAGCACGTTTTCATTCGGGGAAACCACAAAGCACAGGGGGACAGGGTTGAAAGACGTTTGCTCGAAGCTTTGTCTGGCCCGGGTTCGATCTCGGGCAGTGATACTGGCAGTGGCCGCCTGGAATTGGCTAACCAGATTGTTTCTCCTGAAAACCCGTTGACCAGTCGAGTGATTGTCAACCGATTGTGGCATCATGTCTTTGGCCGCGGAATCGTTGCTTCGACAGATAATTTTGGTGTCTTGGGACATCGCCCTTCTCACCCGCAGCTCTTGGACTATTTGGCGAACGAATTTGTGTCTCAAGGTTGGTCGATCAAAAAAATGCTCAGACGCATGGTGCTTTCACAAACCTATCGAATGTCAAGTAAGCTCAACCCAAAGGCTCATGAAATTGATCCTGGCAATACCCAGCTTCATCGAATGTCGGTGAGGCGATTGCAGGCAGAAGCGATCCGCGATTCCATGCTGGCAATTTCAGGGCGGCTGGATCCAAAAGTAGAAGGTCCAAGTGTTGCTCTACATTTAACGCCATTTATGCAAGGCCGAGGAAGGCCGGGCCGGAGTGGACCTGTTGATGGCGCGGGGCGGAGAAGTCTCTACGTGGAGATTCGGCGGAATTTTTTACCTCCAATGTTGGTGGCTTTTGATATGCCGATTCCTTTCAATAGTGTTGGGCGAAGAAACTTATCCAATGTACCGGCCCAAGCCCTGATTTTGATGAACGATCCATTTGTGGTGGGGCAGGCCGAAGTTTGGAGTAAAAAGTTGATAGCAACCACTCCGGACATTGACGAGCGAATCCAGCGGATGTATCTGCAGGCTTTTGCCCGGCCGCCCAGACCAGCTGAACTGGAAAGCGCCAGAGAATTTCTGGAGTTGCAAAGGAAAGAACGACAGATCGAACCGGGTGATGTTGTCCAAAACGTAGAGCTCTGGAAGGACCTGTGCCACGTGTTGCTCAACGTCAAAGAGTTTATTTATTTGCAATAGCTAACCCTTCTGGGGGCGGCAAACGGTAACTGTAAACAGCCTGATGACCTACTCAATTACAAAGTGATTCCATGACCCAAAAAATCTATCACTGTGGACGTTATCAATCGGATCCAGTTTCGCGGAGGGAGATGTTACAAAAAACCGCCTGTGGTTTTGGGGCTGTTGCGCTTTCGGCATTGCTGAATGAGCGAGATTACACAGGAAAAGTGGTCGCCGAAGAGGACGAGGGGCGAAAGATTTATCGGGACCCCCTAGCACCTAAAAATCCGCATTACACCGCCAAGGTGGAGCATGTGATTTATCTTTACATGGATGGTGGGCCGTCGCAGGTAGACAGTTTTGATCCGAAGCCTCGGTTGGCAAAAGAGCAGGGTAAGCCTTTTGCCATGAAAATCGAACCTACGCAGTTCAATAACATTGGAAAAACCTTCGCTAGTCCTTGGAAATTCAAAAACCACGGTGAATCTGGAATTCCAGTCTCGGAGCTTTTTCCCCATGTCGCCAGGCATGTCGATGATTTGGCGGTGATCCGCTCGATGACCTCCAAATTTTCGGAGCACACCAATGCTAATTATTTTTTGCATACTGGGAGCGGATTTCAGGGTCGCCCCAGCATGGGAGCCTGGGTCGGTTATGGACTGGGTAGCGAGTGCCGTGATTTACCGGGTTTCGTTGTCCTCAACGGTGGCTTGATTCCACCTGGCGGGCTTGATTGTTTTAACAGTGGCTTTCTTCCAGCGAGCTACCAGGGGTCCATTCTCAATGCAGGCAAAGCGCCAATTGCCAATATCGGCCGAGCTGAAAAAACTGATCAACTGCAAAAAAACAAGCTGGCGTTGTTGAAGCAACTGGATGCTGAAGTTGTTCAGCAAACTGGAAAAGTGGACCAAATCGAATCCGCGATTGCCAATTATGAGCTTGCTTACCGAATGCAAGCGGTTGTACCGGATTTGACCGATCTTTCCGGGGAAACCGAAAAAACCAAGGAAATGTACGGAATGGACCACAAATGGAATGGCACGAAAATATTTGCTCGTCAATGCTTGCTGGCACGAAGGATGATCGAAAAGGGAGTGCGGTTTATCGAATTGACGTGTCCAGCGGTTGGACATGATCGCTGGGATCAGCACGGCAACTTGCAAAAAGGCCATGCTGATAATTCGCGCACGGTTGATCAGCCAATCGGGGCCCTGTTAACCGATTTAAAACAACGGGGGTTGTTTGAAAAAACATTGGTGGTTTGGTCTGGTGAATTTGGGAGGACTCCTTTTGCCCAAGGCGCTAACGGGCGGGATCATAATCCCTTTGGCTTTTCGATGTGGATGGCCGGTGGAGGGATTCAAGGGGGTACGGTAGTGGGGGCGACCGATGAATTTGGTTACAAGGCGGTCGCGGACCGATATGAAATACATGATTTGCATGCAACGATGCTGCATTTGCTGGGGATGGATCATGAAAAACTGGTTTACCGTTACAGTGGTCGTGATATGCGATTGACTGATGTTCATGGGAAGCTGATCCAACAGGTCTTGGCCTGAGGTGCCACGGGAAACCCATGCGGGTGAGCTTTGGGGGGCAGGCTACCGCTGCCGCCTGGCTGGGTTGTCCAAAAGATTCCGGCATCAGCGAGGAACTCCCGTTGTCAGCTCAAGAGATCCGGCGAATTGCTTTCCCACACCCTCAACAGCCGCTTTCTCGATGAGTAAATTGCACTTGAAATCGCCGGCAAGTTTTTGCTATTGACTGCCTCGGCTAGGTGCCAAGATTGCCAACTTGCGTATGGACTGTTGATTGTGTCGTCAAAACTGCTTTATCGTGTGGTTTGTGCCAGTGAGTGCATGAATATGCATCATAAGCTGGCAATGAATGCACTGCAGCATCTTCGGGGTGAACAGGCCGAAAAATGGAAGGCTTTGTTTGTCAGACACTACGAACTTTATCTTCTCGGTGCCAAGGATCCGGACACTAAATTTAAAGATTTTAAAAATCACGTCCTCCATGTCTCCGACAATTCTTGGGGAGGATCCATCCGGGAAGCCGAAAACTGGTATCGAGAAACGGTTGAGGATCTCAAAGCGGGCTGCTGGAAACAGGCTGTTTATTCGGCGGGAGTGTTGAGCCACTACTACATCGATCCGTTGATGCCCTTGCACACGGATCAAACAGAGGAAGAAGGGGTTGTGCACCGTGCTTATGAACGGAGTGTTAACCAGTCGTTTAGCCAGTTAACCCGGCTGTTGGAGCAAGGGGAAGGGTATCCGGAATTTGAGCTCCCTCAATCAGGTGATTGGTTGAAAAGAACAGTCTCGGCGGGGGCTTCCTTGGCCCACCAGTACTACCAGCCCTTGATCGACCATTACAATATCGACGTTGGTGTTCACGATCCAGCCGGCGCACTGGATGATGAGCTGCGGCAAATTACGGCAAAATTGGTTGGCTATGCCAGCGTTGGGTTTGCCAGGGTGTTGGAGCGAGCATTTGAAGAATCCGGGCAAAAGCCGCCTCGCGCCAAAACAACTGTGCTCGGAGTTTTGACCGCATTGACGGCACCCGTGACGTGGTTGTTGAAAATGATCAACAGTGCGCGCCAGCGAGCAGCAGTGGGGCGGGCCTTTCAAGAATTCAAAACAACGGGCAAAGTTGTCAAATCGCTTTCACTGGAAGAAAAAGTGATACGCGTTGCTTACGCGGAAGAAGTTCTGGGCATCGAGGTTGCGGAGCTCGACCGATTAAAGATCGGGGCCGTTGGTTCAAAGTCAACAGTTAGGGTAAAAACACGGAAGCAAAGAAGGAGACGGGGGCGAAGATCCCGCAAAGATCGATCTGGGGCAGTAGCTCAGTCACCCCTGTCTGGGCAGGACTCGGGTCCTAAATTCCACCTGTCGCCAAGTGATCCGTTGGAGCGAGCTCCATCTGTTGGCCCCAAGACGGCCAGGCGGTTTGCCAAGTTGGGAATTCAAACCGTGGGCGATTTGGTGATTGCCAATGCCCGCTCAACTGCAGTCGCATTGAACCATTGGCACATCGACGAAAAGAAAATTGCAGAATGGCAAACCCAAGCGATTCTCGCCTGTAGGATTCCTGGGATTAGTGGGCAGACGGCGCAGATCCTGGTTGCTTGTGGATTCGATGATCCCAGCGAAATCATCGAGGCTGAGCCGGACCAACTATTATCCCTGGTTGAGGAATTTGTCGATTCCGCAGAAGGCAAGAGTAGTCTTCGGGGCGGAAAAAGACCCGATTTAGCCGAGGTCGAAGATTGGATCGCTTGGTCCAAGAGAGCACGCCCACTGCAGGCGGCCTAAGTGTGCTTGCTGTGTAGCCCGCATTCAGTCTTGGCACTTCCGCTCCAACGCCCCGCCCGTTCGTCCTCGCCGATCTGGATAGAGCGGGTGCAAGGCAGGCAGCCGATGCTTGGATAGCCTTGGTCGTGCAATGGATTGTAGGGAATTTCATTATCCAGAATGGTTTTCCAAACATCTGATTTGGTCCAATTTGCCAGCGGGTTGATTTTGACCAAGCTGAATTTTTGGTCCCAGCCGACGACCGGTGCACTAGATCGATCCGGGCTTTGGTCTCTTCGAATCGCGCTGACCCACCCCAGTTTGTCCCGGACCACCTGATGAAGGACGCTGATTTTTCGGTCGTAGCAGCACTGGGTCGGATTGGTTTGATGCAATTTCCCGTTTTGTTTTTCGTACTCCTCGACTGTTAATTCAGGACGGCAAAGCTCAACGTCAATTCCGTATTTTTGTTTGACCTGATCTCGCAGTTGCAGTGTTTCGGCAAATTGATAACCTGTGTCGAGGTTAAAGCAATGAACCGGTTGTTCGAATTTGGAGAGCAGGTAGAGGATCACCATGCCTTCGGGACCAAAGGCGGTCGCAAACGTTAGCTTGTCCTGAAACTGCTCCACGGCCCATTGCAGAATCTTGTCTGGCTGGGCCGATTGCAGTTCCTGGTTGCGGGTTTCTAGTTCTTCTCGGAAGATGGGATCGAGCTCAAGCTTTGTTGATTGAGAAGACGGTTTGTCCGTACCCACGACTTTGAGCTGGGGGCCTTGAGTAGGTTTCAGAGGAGGTTGGAGCAAAGCTCGCGGCGACAACATTTTAAGTCTATAAATATTATCAAGTTAGTAGTGTTTCAGCAAGCCTGCTTTGAACAGAATCGGCCTAGCGCGCGGGAAAAATCCATTGTTTCCGCCAGGATTGAATTCAAATTGGGGTGAAAAGCGGAAAAATACCAAGGGCTAGCAGGAGCCGGCTTCGAAATTCAAGGAATTCAATTATTCTAAATGTCTGCAGTGAAAAGACTGCTTAGCCCACTCGGTGGTTTTTGACAGGGCCCTGGCACCGAGGTTCTGGGAGAGCTCCTTCAGCCGCAGCGAGTACGATCAACCTAAAAATAAAAATGGACTGTGATGGAAATTTTGCTGGCGGAACAATCATACGGAACTGCTTATGGAATCGTTTTCCTGTTTATTTTGCTCGGAGCCTGTGCGATCGGGATTCCAAGATTTAGAAAGGTGGATCCATTAGCCAAGGCTAAGAAAAAGAAACGAAAAAAATAATTAGCCAGCTTGGTCTAGGTTCTTGTCTTTTCGTTGTGGCCGGCCTTCTGCAATGGCTTGTTGATAAACTTTTTCCAATTGATCGACGACTTGAGGCATTTGGTATTCTGCGGCAAACATTAATGCCCCGTGCCCCATCCGTTTTCGTTGACGACGCTTGTTTGCCATGACCAGCATGCAGCGAGCCATTTCTTCGTGATGATCCGGCTTAAATAATAGGCCGTTAACACGATCTTCAATCAGTTCGGGAATACCCTTGGCAGTTGGTCCGACGATTGGCAAGCCAAATGACATGGCTTCGAGAATGCTCATGGGCTGATTTTCTGTTTTGCTGGCAGTGACAAAAGTGTCCGCCAGTAGGAGGAGGTTTTCTTCTATCAGCCGTTCATGGGAAACGTGCCCCAGGAAAAGGACATTGTCCTGAATCCCCAGTTCTGCGGCCTGCAGCTCCAGACTGGCCTTTAGCGGGCCGTCACCGATGATCACCAGTTTTGCCCGTCTACGCCTTTTTTGGACGATTGCAAATGCCCGCAAGACAACATCGAGTGATTTTTCAGGTGAGATTCGTCCGCAATAGACAAAAGAAGGGCCATAAATACCGAAGTCATTTCGCTTTTTCATGATTTGATCGGCATCCACCCGAACCGGCCGCTCAATTCCATTGGGAATAATAATGGGATCAAACCGAATGCCGTGGGCAATTAACGCATCTTTGACGGACTTGGATGGACTGGTGACCAATCGACAGGCGTTGAAAAATCGAACCGAGTACCACCACATAAATTGTTGAATAAAATTGAAACTGGGCAGCCCAAAAGACTTGAGGTATCCTGGGTCGGCAAAAAAAGTATGAAAAGTCCCCACCGTCGGCTTGCGTAATAGCTTGGAAGCAATCAGCCCCTCCCAGCCGCAGCCCCATTCCGTGCTCATGTGAACTACGTCCGGGTTCCATTTTCGGACTCGCCACAATGATGAGATAAAGGAAGGGAGTGTCACTCGCAACTTGGGAACCTTGGTGATGCCCACGGAAAATGGGACATCAAAAATTTCAACTTCGGGAGGCATATCAAGCGAGGTGTTCTCGTCGAGATCTTGTTTGTGGGGTTTAGGGCGAAACACGCAGACATCATGCCCCCGTTTCACCAGTTCTGATGCCTGATTCAACACGGAAAAAGTCACTCCCGAACAATACGGAAGGAAGCTATCGGTGAACATGCAAATCCGCATGCTTTTGTCCTGCCTTTACACACAAGATGTAGATTCTGTTATTAAACAACCATGGGAAGATTAAACAACCATGGCGAGGTTCATTCCCCCGGCCAAAACCCGTTTTTACTTAAATTGGACCGTTTTAATTACATAATCTGGAGATCCCAGACTTTTCTTGGTCGGATTAACCTTTCGAAAATAGATGCATTAGGCGAGCGGGAATTGCCCGGTTCCAGAGGTCCATGGACGCATCAACCAGTTTTTGGGTAAAGTTTAGGGCAATTGCAAAATCGGCCGATGTGAATCGATCTTAAGGTTTATGACTCAATTGCGTTGAAATGTGATCCAGCGGGCACCAAAATAGAGTGTCCGGATTCGAGCCACGTTGAACCGACTGCTCATTCGTTAACTCAGGCCCTTAACCCTTTATAGGAATTGAAATGAACCGCAAGAAGAAGTCAGTTGTTTTATGTGTGATTGCCGTGTCGGCCTGGGCAGTTGTTGTTAAACCCGTTGAGGCGCAAAAACCCCGGATTACCGAGGTCAGCAAAGCGGACGAAGACTTCAAGTTTCAAGGTGAATACGCGGGTAAAATCAAAGAGTCCTTGCATGGCATCCAGATCGTTGCTCTGGGCAAAGGAGAATTTCAGGCTTATGTATTTGAAGGGGGACTCCCGGGTAGCGGCTGGAACGGCGGGGAAAAAGTGGCCATTAAACCCAAAGGCAAATTACAAGACGGTGTTTTGAGTTTTGTCGGGGACGAACATGGTAATGGAAGCGTCAAAGAGGGGCTGATAACCGTGACTGATCCAGACGGTAAAAAGATTGGTGAATTAAAGAAGGTTAACCGGAAAAGCCCAACACTGGGGCAGAAGCCTCCCAAAAATGGAGTTGTCCTGTTTGACGGCAAGACTGTTGAGGGCTGGAAAAACGGAAAAATGACTGCTGACGGTTTATTGATGCAGGGGACGACGAGCGGCAAACTTTTCGGCAGTCACAAAATACACATCGAATTTTTAATTCCCTACATGCCCCAAGATCGAGGTCAGGGTCGAGGTAATAGTGGGCTTTACGTGCAGGGGAGGTACGAGGTCCAGATGCTCGATTCTTTTGGGCTGGAAGGGAAAATGAATGAATGTGGCGGGATTTATTCGGTGGCTGCTTGTGATCTCAACATGTGCTATCCACCACTTTCCTGGCAAACTTATGACATTGACTACACAGCGGCAACCTACGAATCGGGGAAGGTCGTCTCCAATCCCAGAATGACTGTTTATCACAACGGTGTCATCATCCACAACAACGTTGAGTTGCCCGGAAACCGCAACACTACTGCGGCACCTTTAAAAGCGGGTCCTGCCAAGGGGCCACTGTATCTTCAAAATCACGGCTGTCCCGTACGATACCGGAATATTTGGGTGGTCGAAAAATAGGTAGTTTTTAAAACCGTGAAATCTTTTTCAGTCAAGGTTGAATTTTTTGGAGTTCCGCGGCTTCGGGCAGGAGTCGCGGATTTTTTTGTGGAGGTTGCCGCAGATCGGAATCGGCTAGGCGATGTCCTTATGAAAATTCAAAGGGAAATACCGGAATTAACAAAGGAGTGTTTCGCAGACGGTAAGCTTCGCAAAGAGTATGTTGTGAATGTTTCAGGTAAAGAATTTACCCGTTCGCTGGGCCGTGTTGTTTCGCCGGGCGATTCACTTTTGATCATGTCCAGTGATGCAGGCGGGTAACGTTGAACCACAAAACCGTTGTCTGCTTGTTGTTTCTACTTTTCCCGGTAGGTTTTTTTTTCGTACCCCTTTGGGTGCAGGACCACTGTTTTGCCTATCGGGATTCGGCACGGTTTTACCATCGGCAATTTGAATGGAACCAAGCTCAGTGGACCAAGGGCGAGGTGCCTCTCTGGAATCCACAGGAAAATTTGGGAGCGGCCATTGTTGGCGAAGCGTCTTCGAGTGTCTTTTATCCACTTCAGTTACTGTTTCTGCTTCCGATTCCGTTCGGTAGGGCGTTTGTCCTCTACGCGGCACTTCATGTCTATTTGGCGAGTGTGGGGGCGTTTTTCTTTTCGCGCGCCCTGGGATGCCGGGACGAAGCCGCAGTTTTTTGTGGCATGAGCTATTCATTGTGCGGGTCGGTTATTTTTCAAACCTGCAATATTGTCTTTTTAATAGGCGCCAGCTGGTTGCCATTTTGTGTTTGGATGTCCTACCTGTTGTGTCGTGTGCCACGGTTGTCCTGCACAGGTTGGCTGGGAATTTTTATGGGGCTGACCATTTTGGGCGGCGAACCTCAGACCGCCTACCATGTGGGGATCCTGAGCGGGCTATTGATCTCAACGAATTGGTGGCGCCAGCGCGGGCGATTGAAAAGCTCCGAAATTAAAAAGTCAGTCGGCTGCCATGCTTTGGCGGTTTTGATTGCTTTTGCAATTGCGGCAATCCAAATTTTTCCAACATGGCAAGCGACTCAAACGAGCACCCGCTCCGACTTTGTCAAGGCAAGATCGATTTGGGAACTGGGCAGCTCAAGGCGTGGATCGATGGCAGGCGGTATTTTTGGCCATCCGGTTGCGGGAACGCACCATGATCATCTTTACCAATTCAGTCAGGCACCGTGGACCGTCGCAGAACTGGTGTGGCCCAATGTCTCAGGAAAAATTCAACCCCGGTACGGACGTTGGTCTGAGGCCATTCCAGCGGCCAGTCGAACGTGGACTCCTTCGATTTATTGTGGATTAATTGCTTTTGTTTTTTTGATTTCCGCAATGACACGACGAAGCCCAAGAGATGACGATCGGTGGCTCAAGCTGGGGTTTGCTGTTTTTGCGCTGGGCTCCCTGGGGTGGTTTGGATTGGGCTGGGTCGCACACGAAGCAGCCTATTGTCTCTTCCGGTCGGATCCTGCGGCATCTTGGATTGGTGCCCCGGTGGGTGGAATGTATTGGTTTTTTGTCGTGTGTCTTCCTGGCTATGTCAAATTCCGTTACCCGGCCAAGCTTTTTATCGTTGCCAGTCTGCTGATGTGTGTGATTGCTTCTCGCGAGTTGCAGCGGGTCATTCGCCATGAGCAATTCAGCCAAGTTCGAAGACAGTTCGTTGGCGTCGTTTTGGTGTCACTGGTTGTGTTGGTAACACTCTGGTTTTCTTCGATACCGATCAACCGATGGTTCCAGTATTTGTTCGAAACGGTGTCTACAGAATTTGGGCCTTTTCAGCCGGCTGCCGCTTGGAGGGCGATTTTGGAGGGGCTAATCCATGCCTTCGTTCTGGGGATGATGGTGATTGCCCTGATCAACCAGGGTTTCCGTCCCCAGCTACTGGCGCGGCTTCTGGTGTTATTGGCTCTTTGCGATTTAACGGTTGCCAATCGCGGATTGATTTTTTCGGCACCGTCTGAAATTTGGCAACGCACC
>JAZABE010000064.1:0-6994 GCA_036137535.1 Planctomycetota bacterium
CATTCGAAAGGTGAGCCCTCAGGAGCCGACGGCGGCAGTCGAGCGTGTTTTTTTTCAGGGATCCACTGCAACTCAGGCAAAGATTTAATACTGGGAATGACTAATTTGGCAAAACGATCAGGAATCAGTTCTCGAAACTGCTGGATTCGATTTTCCTGACTTTCTTGTTTTGCAAGATTATTCCATTCAAAGGGATCTTGTTTGATATCGTAGAGTTCTTCGTCACCATTTCCGTAGCGGATGTATCGATAGCGATTGAGCGAAATGCCAACCGATTGTCCATCAGCAAGAAAAGTGGTTGACGAATACGGCCATACGGCTTGAGGTTCCTTCAACAACGGGACAAGACTCGGGGCATTGGTTTGTCGAATTTTCGAGATCCCCGACAGTTCAGTCAGTGTGGCAAACAGGCTCACAAGGTTAACCGGACGATCACAGACAGTTCCGGGTGTAGTACCTCCCGTTAAAGAAGAAACTCCTTTCGGCACTCGAATCATTAGTGGCACCCGGGTACAAACTCGCCAAGCTGAATACTTTTGCCAATGTTGTTTTTCACCCAGGTGCCAACCATGATCACTCCATAAAACCACAATAGTATTTCTGGCATTAGGACCGCGTTCCAGTGAATCGAGCACGCGTCCCAGCATCTCATCCGCAAATGCGATTGACGCAAGGTAACCTTGAATCGCTTGTTTCCACTGTCCGTTTGCACGGATGTGTGCAAAGTAACGATTGGGTCCCCTCTTCTTGCCTTCAGGTGTCAAATCTTCTAAATCACCAACCTTGTAGCCTTGCGGTTGAAGAATGTCCTCCAGGGGAAACCGTTCAAAATATTTCTTCGGCACGAACCACGGCTCGTGAGGACGATAAATCCCACACGCCAAAAAAAAGGGTTGGTCGTGCTTCTTTGCCAATTGTTCGCCGACCCATTGGGTCACTCGGTAATCTCCGCCAAATTCCTCATCGGTTGCATCCAGTGCCCCCCAATCCGTTTCAACGTATTGCCAATTGCCACCTCTTGGCAAACTCACCGGGCGTTTTTCAGGATACAACGTTTGGGGAAATGGATTCTCCGTTTCTTTCTTGGGAAAGTAGTCGTCCCAAGAATGGGCGTCTATGAAGTAATGAAGTATTTTTCCTGAACCGGCTGACCAATACCCGTGTCGCGAAAAATATTTTGGCAGGATTTCAACTTCAGGGAGCACTTCTCGCATTGGCTGTCGGTTGCTATAGAGACCTGACTCATTCGGTGCGATCCCGGTCATGATCGCGGTCCTTGATGGATTGCAGGCCGGTGCGGGACAATGTGCATTAGTAAAAAGCAATCCACTTTTGGCAAGTCGATCAAAATGAGGAGTTCGGGTCTGTGAATTGCCCCCCAAACAACCGATCCAATCATTCAGATCGTCCACGGAAATAAAGAGTATGTTTGGTTTCGGTTCACCTGCGGATAGGGGTGTCACCAAGCCAAGAATACTGCTGAACCCAACCAGGGCAAACAGGACTGGGAAAAAGACCATTTGGTTGCGGTTGAACATCATGGATCGTTTAGGTGAAGGGTTTAAGGAAGAGAACTGGAGTGATGAAACCACTGCCAAATAGGCACGGTAATCGTCCTCACTCCCCCAAATTATGCCATTGGGTAGCTAGTCGACAATTGGGGTCAAGAGTTGCTGCGATGTTAATCCCCCCACCCACAAACCGGGTAGTGCTTGAAATCACATCGGCTCAAGACCAAAGGTCGCAGCTTATCTAAACTCGCTACCGCAACTCTTCATCTTTATCTTTTTCTTTACGAACCTTTCCGACAATTCGTCGTAAACCAGTACGGCCAACCAAAGTCTGTCAGCCAAAAACTCCGAATTAGGACAATTTTGACCAACATATCTGTCGCCCGTAAAAGTGGACTTAGATAAAATCTAAGGAGAAATCTTTTTTACAGGGTTAATGACCCACACCATTTATCGTTTACCGGTGGTACCCATCATGGAAAAACTAGGGGAAATACTCGCAATCCCGGAAGCTGTATTCGTGGTCAAACTCTTTATTGCCATTTGTTTAATCGTCTTTGCCATTTACGGGGTGTTAAAACTTCGTGATTTTGCGGCCGGCACAATGCCAAAAAACGGTGAATACGTTACCGAATTTGAAAATATGCGAGACAGTGGATTGATCGACGATAAGGAACTAGGTCAGCTCAAATCGGCCGTCGGGAAGGCGTCTGATGATTTGGTTGACAAAAAAGCTGATAACGGTTTTGACGGTTGAAAGAAGTAGGCCTCCGTTCAAGATTGTTTTCACTTTTCACACTGATTTTGACGTATTGAGTCCTAGGATTCGACAACGTTGGATCTTTTAAGTTGAAGTGCAAGGGACATTGCAATTTTTGTTTAGGGAGACGTTGGGAACGAATAACGTATGATCGCTCGAATGCGGGCAAGGACGCACATTACTGCCGCCACATCAAAGAAGCACTCGTGCTAAACAACATGTGCCGTCAACTCGAGCAACACCTTGGGATTTAAGCACCCGTGGAATTAGAAAGGATCAGCAATGCCCGCTGACAATGACAACGGAAGTAACCGTCGTGGAAGCACGACGAAAAAAAACGCGTTTTGTTCATTTTGCAGAAAAAGCTACCGCGACGTCGGACCTTTGGTTGAAGGACCTGGTGACGTTTACATCTGTGGCGAATGCATTGAACTCTGCCAGTCTATTCTGGAACAAGAACAAAGACGACGGGGCTCGACCAAGCAACTCTTCAGCAAAATCCCGACGCCAAGGGAGCTTGTTGGCCATATGGATGAATATGTCATTGGACAGCAGGCTGCTAAGAAAGTCTTGTCAGTTGCCGTACACAACCACTACAAGCGTTTGTCGCTTGGTTGGGAAGGCTCAGACATTGAAATCGACAAATCCAATGTCCTGTTGATCGGTCCGACCGGGTGCGGTAAGACCCTTTTAGCTCGAACACTCGCCCGGGTTCTCAACGTCCCTTTCGCGATCGGAGACGCAACCACTCTGACCGAGGCGGGTTACGTGGGCGAAGACGTCGAAAACTTGCTCCTCAAACTTTTGCATTCAGCGGATTTTGATGTTGAAGCTGCGCAACGGGGCGTCGTCTACATCGACGAAATTGACAAAATCGGAAAGACCAGCAACAACGTTTCGATTACTCGAGATGTTTCCGGCGAAGGTGTTCAGCAGGCACTCTTGAAAATGCTGGAAGGCACGGTTGCAAATGTGCCTCCCCAAGGAGGCCGAAAGCATCCAGAGCAACAGTATATTCAGATTGACACCTCCAATATCCTGTTTATTTGTGGAGGCACGTTCGTTGGAATTGAGGATATCATCCGCCGTCGACTCGGTCGTAAAACCATAGGTTTTGGACAACAACCAGGACGCCTGGAAGATGGTGACTTGCAAGAAATCCTACCCAACGTGTGCACTGATGACGTCCTGGAATTTGGTCTCATCCCAGAACTGGTCGGTCGCCTCCCAGTTTCAACAGCATTAACGCCGCTCGACCAAGACGGGTTAGTCAAAGTTTTGACAGAACCCAAAAATGCACTAATCAAGCAATACAAATCGTTGTTTGAGATGGAAGAGAGCGAAGTCGCATTCACTGACGATGCACTGTTAGCAATCGCTCAAAAAGCTCGTGATAAAGGAACCGGTGCACGGGGACTTCGGTCCATCGTCGAAGAAATCATGCTGGATGTCATGTACGAACTTCCCGACCAGCCCAAGAAATCACGTTTCGTGATCGATGAAAAAGTTGCCAAAGGCGAATCCCTTTTCAAAATGCCTGAAACCAAAAGTGCCTAGTGTTCACCAAAGAACCCGGTGTCGAAATAAAGCCCGCTGAAGAATCAGCGGGCTTTTTCTTGGGTTCAGCCCAAAGCACCTTGATTTTGCAGAATGTTCAAAAGAATTTCCAAAATTCCAAACAGCCGTTTGCCTGGAATTCGATTTGGGTTGCCGATGTTGATCCTGCCTGGACTTTTTACAAGAGCTCGGACTTTCATCGCTAAGCAAAGGGCACCGCTACCTGAATCCGTTACTGGATCCTCAAATTTCTCAAGAGTTTCCAATGGAACTCCCGCCCAGCCCCAATTACAGTGAGGCTCCAGTTTGATAAACTGGGAACTTCCAACCGATCATTCAATCTTAATAATGCATTACCAAAACGTTTGCCTTGAAACTCTCGGATACACCATCCCTGATGAAGTGGTAACTTCTGCCGCGATCGAGGAACGTTTGCACCCGCTTTACAGTCGACTGAAGCTCTCTCCAGGACGATTAGAGCTGATTACCGGTGTAAGAGAACGAAGGTTTTGGCAAGAAGGGACGCTGCCCAGCGAGGTCAGCATTGAAAGTTGTCAAAAAGCGATTTCAGATTCCAGGATCCCAATCGAAAAAATTGGTGCCTTGATCCATGGATCGGTTTGCCGGGACCATCTCGAACCTGCCACAGCATGTCGCGTTCATCATGGGGTCGGACTACGAAGCGACTGCACAATTTATGACACTTCAAATGCATGCCTTGGAATTCTCAATGGGATTTTGCAGGCAGCAAACATGATCGAACTTGGTCAGGTCGAAGCTGCATTGGTTGTGGGGACTGAAGGAAGTCGGCAACTGGTTGAAGCCACGATTGACAGCTTGAACCGAGACGAGGCGTTAACACGCCATTCGATCAAATCTGCAATTGCATCGCTGACGATCGGTTCTGCAAGTTGTGCTGTTTTATTGACTCACCGGGATATCAGCCAAACACAAAATCGAATCCATACTGCCACCACGTTTGCAAACACTCGGTTTCATGAACTCTGTCATAGCGGCAAGGACGAAGCAGCGGCCGACGGTATGGCTCCCTTGATGACCACAGATTCTGAAACCTTAATGCGTGAAGGAATCATGACTGGAAAAGAAACATTTCATCAATTTCTAGAACAAACCGGCTGGAAAATCGGAGACATCGATAAATCTTTTTGCCACCAGGTTGGTACCACCCATCGAAAGCTGATGCTTGAATCGCTGGGGATGTCTCCGGAAATCGACTTTTTGACCGTCGACTGGCTGGGCAATACCGGCTCCGCAGCATTGCCGACCACCCTGGCGATTGGACTCGAAAATGGTTTCGTCACAGCCAAGGATCATGTCGCCTTGCTGGGGATAGGCTCCGGAATCAATTGCTTGATGATGGGTATAGATTTTGAAACCGTTCCAGATAGAGCGAACCTCAAAAAACCCCACTTTTGCTCGAAACCTCAAGCTGAAGAGCCCAACCCTAGAAGCCTCAAACCCAAGACGGCACAAACACCGACCAAAACTGTCGTTTAATGGCAATGTTTCACTGGGAAACAGCAATCTGATATTCAGGCATTCTAGCCAACCGTTTAGACTTGATTGAACTGTAGGCATCTTCAATACGTATTACCAGATCCTGAATTCTCTAATTATTTTGTGGCATGAAAAATCACATCCCAGCTCTTTTCCTGATTGCTTTTTGCTTTACCGGGTGCCAACCGGAAACCAAGAATATCAAACCTGGCAAAAATCTCGCAGGCATCAACTCAAAGAAACAAACCACACAAGCCACACAAGAACGTCAGAAGGAACTGGAAAAAGCCCGTCTGGATGAGAAGAAACAAGCTTTAATCTTTGACCTGGAACATGTTACTTTTGTGATTGAACAGGTTTTTGGTAACCAATGGAAAAAAGCGTTTCAGGCTGGAAATGCTCAACAATTCAAGTCGTTTTTTTACGAAGAATTTTCAGGCAGCTCGATTGAATCGTCTAAATTTTCAAAAAAAACCGTTGGTTTCCTAAGCGAAAAGACACGGCGTGCCACAGAAAAACAGCCAAAATTATCGCTGGACCGGGACCAAATGGCGACCTATCTCAGCTCCCTGAAAAAACATTTCAACAAGCTCCATCGTGTTAAATTCCGAGTTCTCAAGATCATGCAGCCTTTACCTGGCCAACCCATCTGGGAATGCCGAATCCTGATTGATGCGGTTGGGGAATCAGGCGGACAAAAACCAACACAATATGAATCTGAGCAGGTCGTCATTTTCGAAATCCCGAATGAGTCAGAAATCGCGACTCACTCAGTGATATCTGAATGGCGAATTGAAAAAGAGGTATTTCGAGATGCAGAACACTACCTAACGACCGAAGTTACCAATGAGACACTGATCAACGAAATCAAACTTGTTGACAACTGGGAGCTAGATGTCAAAAACACGGAGCAATACTGGTTTCAATATTCTGTTGAAGATTTTGACCGTGATGGGAAGCTGGACTTTGCCGTCGCTTGTAATTATTTTTATCCAGGACTGTTTTATCATGCCTCGGGCAATCGATTTTTTCGGGTCACCGATGAGAGAAATCTGGTGGCGGCTGCCGGAAAACCCGAGTTGGAAAATCATTTGGATGCGCTTGGATTGACTATAACAACGACGGCTATCCAGACTTGGTGATGGGGCCACGCCTCTTTAAAAACAATTCCGGAAAATCTTTTACCGACGTCACCAAAAACTCAGGGCTAGAATTTCACAGGGAATGCATGGGCGTTTTGGTCGCCGATTACGATTGTGATGGACGACTGGACATTTATGCGATGTATCAATCACCGGCGGTAGAAACAGACTCATCGTCCCCGAAACAATGGGTTAACGAAACGATGACCGGCGCCGAAAACCAATTGTGGAGAAATATTGGCGGTGGGAAATTTGAGAACACCACTCGACGTTCAAATGCTGGCGGCGGCAAACGGCATTCACATGCAGCAAGCTGGTTTTTTTATGACGATGATCACTACCCGGATCTTTACATCGCGAACGACTTTGGAAGAAACGTATTATTGAGAAACAAGGGCGATGGAACCTTTGAAGATTTGTCTTCAAAATCGGCCACCGCTGGTTATTCAACGAGTATGGGAGTTTCAACTGGTGATCTTAACAATGATGGATTATCAGAAATCTAT
>JAZABE010000065.1:0-1478 GCA_036137535.1 Planctomycetota bacterium
AATTTTTGCGTTGTTCATGGTGTTGAATCGTGTGCGGGTGCCGATGAATTATCTTGACAGTTGCCTTGCCCTGCGGATAGCGGTTGGATGTTCGCAGCAGCTTCGGTTTTCGCGTAAATCATCAAACGAATGGGACAAAAATCCTAAAAAATCGGTAAAAATCCCAAACCGTCGGCCCCAACCTGGAATTCCGGGTTTTCCAGGGTCCAAAACCCGTCGTCAGGGGTTAGATTAAAGACAAACAATTCTTCTGGTATTTGAAAAAATGAAAAATCGATTTCGAAGTGGGTTCGTGACGGCGGCCATCATTGTGCTGATTGTGATTGGTGCAGTCCTCTTTTTATTGTTTCAAACCAACGTCCTTCCGTTTGGGAAAAAACAAACCAACCAGTTTGTCATGACCGACGTGATCAAAAGGGGCGATTTGCTGGTCACAGTTACCGAAAGCGGAACCCTTGAAAGCGCCGCAAACGTCGAGGTCAAGTGCCAAGTGGCTGGCGGCAGCTCTATCCTCTGGATCATTCCTGATGGAACTTACGTCAAGGAAGGGGAAAAGGTGATCGAGCTGGATTCTGCTACACTCGAAGACCAGATCATCGCACAGAAAAACACGCTCGAAAACGCGAAGGCGACAAAAATTCAGGCCGAAAACGACTATTCCGTCGCCAAAATTTCAGTCAAGGAATATGAAGAGGGAACGTTCAAAAAAGAGCTGCAAGATTCAGAAACCCAGGTTACGATCGCCCTCGAAAATTTGCGTAATGCTCAAAATTCGCTGGAACATTCCCAAAAGATGTTCCGCAAGGGCTACTTGAGCAAACTTGAATTGGAAAGTCAGGAATTTGCAGTCAAGCGATCCCAGTTGGAACTGGATTCAGCCAATTCAGCTAAAGACGTACTCATCAAGTTCACCAAAGCCAAGCAACTCGAGGACTTAAAAAGCAAAGTCGCAACCTCGGAAGCCAAAATGAATTCGGAAACCAGGTCTTTCGAACTCGAACAAAACAAGCTCACAAAACTGGAAGCTCAGAAGAAAAATTGTGTGATTTATGCACCTCAAAGCGGAATGGTCGTGTACGCCAACAGCAAGAGCCGCTGGGGACAGCAAACAGCATCGATTGAGGAAGGCGCAACCGTTCGCGAACGGCAGGCAATCATCAAACTCCCTGACCTGACCAAAATGCAGGTGAACGTCAAAGTTCACGAAAGCAAAGTGGAATTGTTAGACCAAAATTTACGGGCAGTCATCAACGTCCAGGGAAAAGATCTCCAGGGATCGGTTGCTTTCGTAGCCAACCAACCCGAACAAGGCTCTTTCATGGCGGCCAAGGTTCAGGAATACTCAACCATCATCGAGATTGATGGCGAGCAAACGGGGCTCAAACCGGGAATGACCGCAGAAGCCCGGATTTTAGTGACCCATGAAAAAGATGTGCTCAAAGCTCCTGTGATGTCCATCGTTCAGCAAGGTGGAAAAT
>JAZABE010000066.1:0-1117 GCA_036137535.1 Planctomycetota bacterium
GGCTAACCGTCGACGATTTCTCAACCGTTCAGGGATGGGACTCGGGGCTGCCGCTCTGGGAAGCCTGTTGGCTAATCACGTCGGCGCTCGCACCCCCAAAATAAACTTCTCTTTGAATCGAGATAAACTCCCTCATTTCACTCCAAAGGCCAAACGGGTCATTTTTTTGTTTATGGCTGGTGCCCCGAGCCAACTCGATCTCTTCGATTACAAACCCAAACTAGCGGAACAATTCAAACAACCCTTGCCAGTTGAAATTCGTGATGGCCAACGCGTCACGGCGATGACCCGTGGCCGCACTCACTTGATCCAACCGTCCAAATTCAAATTTAGCCAAAAAGGTAAAAATGGCATTTGGATGAGTGAATTGCTTCCCCATCTATCGGAAGTCGTAGACGACGTCTGTTTTATCCGTTCCATGCACACTGATGCGATTAACCATGATCCGGGAAAAACCCTAATTTGTACCGGCTCGGAAATTCCAGGCAAACCCAGCCTCGGCGCCTGGCTGAGTTATGGACTCGGTTCAATGAACCAAAACCTGCCGGAGTTTATTGTTTTAAATTCTGCCATCTGGTCCGGAGACAAGCGGAATGTCCAAGCACTTTACAAGCGATTGTGGGGAACCGGTTTTCTTCCATCCAAACATCAGGGAGTCCTGTTGCAACCCTCGGGTGACCCCGTTTTATTTCTATCAAACCCCAAAGGGGTTAACCGGGAAACCCGATCCAAGATCCTGGACCTGACAACCCGGTTGAACCAGAAACACGCAGCCGAGATTGGCGATCCCGAAATCCAGACCACGATTGCCCAACAAGAAATGGCTTTTCGCATGCAAACGTCGGTGCCGGAATTGACCGATCTCAGTGGAGAATCCCAAACCACGCTTCGGCTTTATGGGCCCGAAGTGACCAAACCGGGTACCTTCGCCCGAAATTGCCTGCTGGCTCGCCGGATGGTCGAAAGAAACGTTCGCTTGATCCAAATCTATCATCGGGGCTGGGATCATCACGCCAACCTACCCCCGAAAATGAAAGGCCAATGTTATGACATTGATCAACCGGCTGCAGCACTGCTGAAAGACCTGAAACGCCGAGACTTGCTCAAAGACACACTG